>JAZNYT010000126.1:0-5820 GCA_045594565.1 Eubacteriales bacterium | reverse complement strand
ATGGCAAAGACAATCATCTGACCAAATGAGGGTTTGTCTTTTACGTTGTAGACGAGTTTCATTTTGAAAATCTCCTTTTTTATTTTTTGGCAAGTCTCAAAGCATAAAAAAATAGTCTTGCAAAGGCAAGACGTAAATTTTCTGCTCATCTTGCCAAAGGGTATTTTCAAGACTCACCAGACTTCGTTTAATTATATAATAGGAGAGGAACTTTGTCAATAGAAGTCGAAAAAAATCTTTCGAATTATATTGCAAAGAAAAAATTTTTATGATAAAATTTATAGGATAGTGAGGTGTAAATTTTGAAAAAGCTTTTATCTTTAGTATTATTTGTTTTCGTGCTTTTTTTGGCATCCTGCTCAAAAAGCACGTCGGACAGCCCCAAATACGTCTTTTTGTTCGTAGGAGACGGTATGGGTATGAATGCGGTGACACTTGCGGAATATGCAGGCGAGGATATTGCTTTTTCGAAATTTGAAAGCTTCGGCAACGTTACGACTCATAATGCCTCGTCAGAAATTACCGACTCCGCCTCTGCCGCTACTGCCTTTGCCACAGGTAAGAAGACCGAAAAGGGTATGGTGGGTGTCAACAAAAACGGCAAAAGTCTGCATAGCCTTACCGACTTTTTCAAAAGTAAGGATATGAAGGTGGGGCTTGTGTCGTCACAGGCAGTGAATCACGCTACTCCTGCCGCCTTTTACGCTCACAATAAGTCGAGATACAACTACTATGAAATAGGACTTGATTTCATTTCCTCAAAGGTAGATTTATTTGCAGGTGCAGGCTTCCTTTCGCCCGAAGGGGACAAAGGGAATCTTTATGACCTTGCAAATGGACGCATTATGACAAATGGCAAGGAATACCTTCCCTACGAAATAGACCGCAGTAAAGGGGAGCGTTCTCTTGCAGATTATCTTTACGAGACGATTTTGACGTTTGATGGAGAAGAGGGATTCTTCATTATGTGCGAGGGAGGAAGAATAGATTCAGCCTGCCATATGAACGATGCCGCTACAGCGCTTCGTGAGGCAAAAGCCTTTTCTGATGCGGTTGACGTAGCTCTCGGATTTTATAAGACACACCCTGAGGACACTCTTATTATAGTTACTGCAGATCACGAAACGGGAGGTCTTTCTCTCGGATATACCGCAACCGAATACGATATCTACCCTGAAGTGCTCAAAAAGCAAAAAATCTCCTGTCAGCTTTATGCCGAAAAGTACGTTCCCGAATATATCTCAAATGGCACACCCTTTGAAAAGGTGCTCTCGGATGCAGAAGAGCTCTTCGGACTCACCGATATGACGGAATACGAAAAGAAAACGCTTTTTTACGCCTATGATTTAACAGTAAAGGGAAGCGTCGCATATACTACACGTGACTGGTTGGATTTTTCCGATAAGAATCCTCTTGCGGTTGCGATGGCGAAAATTGTTGCGAGCCGTGCAGGCGTCAGCTTTACTACGTTTTATCATACCGCATCTCCCGTAGGAATATGGGCAAAGGGCGTAGGTGAAGAAAAATTTACGGGCTTTTTTGACAATACCGATATTTATTATAAAATAAAGGAAATTTGCGACTAGAAAATTGACTGAATTTGTTGACAAAACGCCTTTAAAGTTGTATCATTGATAAGTTAGTATAGCTTGAAAGAAGGTAAAATCTTGTTTAAAAAAGAAAACGTGAGAAACGCATTTATTCTTGGCACTCTTTGCTCTGTGGCGTATCTTGCGGTTTATATAGCACGAAATATTCTGGGTGCCGTAACACCGCAGATGATAAACAGCGGACTTTATACCGAAACCTTTATAGGTACCCTTTCATCTGTGTACTTCTATTTCTATGCGGTAGGTCAGCTTATAAACGGACTTATCGGTCAGAGAATAAATGCCCGTAATATGATTTCCTTCGGACTCATCTTCGCAGGTATCTTCAATTTCCTTTTCCCTTTACATAAAGGGTGATATGTCTATTACTCTCGTTTACGGTCTTGTGGGCTTCTCTCTTTCTATGATATATGCCCCCATGACAAAGGTAGTAGCAGAAAACACAGAGCCTATACACGCGGTGAGATGCTCTCTCGGATATACCTTTGCGTCCTTTTTCGGTTCACCCCTTGCAGGTGTTCTTGCTTCTGTTATGGTATGGCAGAGTGTATTCACCTTCAGCAGTGTCGCCCTTTGGATAATGGGCGTGGTTGTTTTCCTGTCCTTCCTTGTGCTGGAAAAGAAGAAAATCATAGTATACGGAAAATACGACAAGAAGAAGGGTGAAAAGAGAGAAGGCGCCATAAAAGAGCTCATAAAGCGCGATATTATAGCTTTTGTTATCGTTTCAATAATCACAGGTGTAATAAGAACAACAGTTATATTCTGGATGCCCACTTATTTCAACCAGTACCTCGGCTTCACCGAAAAGGTATCTACATCGGTGTATTCTGCATCTACCCTCGTTATATGCGCCAGCAGCTTCGTTGCAATAATTATTTACGAGCGCTTCGGTAGAAGTATGTCCAAGTCACTGCTCCTGATGTTTTCGGTCAGTGCCGCGGCTTTTGCGGGAATGTATTTCTTGAGTGTTCCCATTGTAAACGTTGTACTTATGATACTTGGAATATTCGCGTCCAATTGCGCTACCACTATTCTCTGGAGCGTTTACTGTAACTCTCTTAAGGATACTGGCGTTGTGTCGGGAGCAACAGGATTTCTTGACTTCGTCAGCTATATGGCGGCAGGTATCTCCTCAACACTCTTTGCGAATTCCGTTTCCGCTATCGGTTGGGGCAACCTCATTCTCGTATGGGCGGGACTTATGGTAATAGGTGTTGCCACGGCGATTTATTTATCACTTAAAAACAGATCTAAATCGGAGGCAGTATGATTTATAACAATATACTTGAGGCTATGGGAAATACTCCCATCATAAAGCTCTCACGAATGGCAGAAGAGGGCTCTGCCGATATCCTTGTGAAATTTGAAGGACTTAACGTTGGCGGCTCCATAAAGACAAGAACTGCATACAATATGATACTTGACGCCGAAAGACGAGGCGTTATAAATAAAGATACTATAATAGTTGAGCCTACAAGCGGAAACCAAGGCATCGGTCTTGCACTTGTCGGCGCTGTAAGAGGCTATAAAACGAAGATAATTATGCCCGACTCGGTAAGCGAGGAAAGACGTAAGCTTGTATGCCACTACGGTGCGGAGGTTATTCTCGTCCACGATGCGGGAAATATCGGCGAGTGCATAGAAGAATGTCTTAACACCGCGCTTCGTATGAAGGAAGAGGACGAAAACGTTTTCGTTCCTCAGCAGTTTGAAAACCCCGCAAACCCCAGCATTCAGAGAGAGGTTACCGCGATGGAGATAATAGATGCGGTAAACGGCCCCATTCACGGCTTTTGCTCGGGAATAGGTACAGGCGGTACTATTACGGGTATCGGTGAGACACTTAAAAAGTATAATCCCGATATTGAAATATGGGCGGTTGAGCCTGAGCACGCGGCTATTCTGTCGGGAGGCTCTATAGGCACTCACGTTCAGATGGGTATCGGCGACGGTCTTATTCCGGATATACTCAACTGTGATATATACAGTGATATTTGTATCGTCAAGGACGACGAAGCTATAGACACCGCAAAGAGACTTGCCTCTGAAGAGGGAATTATGTGCGGTATCTCCGGCGGTACCAACGTGGCGGCGGCAATAAAGCTTGCACGTAAGCTTGGACGTGGCAAGACTGTTGTAACAGTACTTCCCGATACGGCGGAGAGATATTTTTCCACACCTCTTTTTGAAGACTAAAAGCAAAGCACAATGCAAATTGCATTGTGCTTTTTTATGTGTATACTATTTCGGGCTTTTTTAAGGGAGTACCGCCTCTTTGGCGGAATTCCGAGGGAGTCATTTCCGTGGATTCCACAAAAACTCTGTTAAAGGAGCTTTGATTTTTAAATCCGCATTCAAAAGCAATGCTCGCGATACTTTTTTGCGAGGTCAGCAGCAGATTTTCGGCAAGACCTATTCGGTAAGAATTCACCAGCGTTCTGAAGTTAAAGCCGAAGGTGCTTGAAATAACCTTTGAAACGTACCATTTACTGTAGCCCAGTGTCTTTGCAACGCTTTCAAGAGTTATGTCATCGGTGTAGTTATTGAGAAGATAAAGCATAAGCTTTTGAATAAGCGAGGTGTCGGCATTTCTTTTTACACATTCAAGCGTGATAAAAATTTCACCGAGAATTGCATTGACGTAGTTGGTTGCCAGCGATTCGTGATTGCTTACGGTCTTTCTGTTCGAAAGCTCAAGAAGTCTTTTGGCGACACAGAAAACACTTTCGGGCAAGCTCTCTTTTCTTACTATAGGGTAGGGTGGGTAGCTTTTTGAAAGTGATTCGTAAAAGGTTGGGAAAAGGGCACTGTCTGCTATTACCACGATAAAATCTGCATCGTTTTCGTTTACAGAATGTATAATATTCGGGAATGCAACGTAGAGGTCTCCTTCATTTAAAATGTAGGATTTATTTTCAATATTTACACGAAGAGTTCCCTTTGTAACAAAGCCCATTTCAATGTGGTTGTGAAAACGGGCAGAGCATCCCTTGAAGGAAGAAAAGGACATAATATTTATTGAAGCGGAACGAAATTCATATTTTGGAAACATAAAACACCACAACTTTTCATTAGTATTTCTGTTTTTTTGTATAGAAATGCAAGAAATACGATGATGTACTTTTAGTATAATTACATTATAATGGAGAGTGAAAAAGATGTCAAGATTTATTCTGCTCTGTGCAAACCATTGGCATTGAAATTCAAATTTACTCTTGGGAACACTTGCCCCTCAATTTAATATTTTATTTTGTCTAAACTTTGGGGTTCACTTCACAGAGCATCCTCTTAATTTTTTTTAGAAGTTTTCAAGTAAGTATTTTTCAGCCTCTGACGACCAGAGTCCACGGTTAGCCTTAACAAGCTCATCAAGCTTTTTGAAACGCTCGTCGCTCTCACCAAGCTTCTCGAAATCTGCAAGGGCAGTGAGAGGAAGCTCTATGTGAGTGTAGATAAGCTTCTTGCCTCCGGGAATCTTGGGAAGGTTGACGGTTGTATCGATTGCAGCGTCAATTCCTCCGATATGTGTTATCATAACCGAGGGGTCAAGGCGCTTTTCACCGATAAGCTCGACTATATCTCTCATATCATCGGGAGTGCTTCCGCTTGTACCTGCAACGTGATGCTGTGCATAATGCACGTTATAGAAATTGAAATTAGCGCTGAACTTCTTATCAAGAGGACCTGCGAAGAAGTTGAGACATCCGTCGAAGCCGAGAATGGCATCTCCAAGCTCAACAACAGCCGAAACAGGCGCATAAACAAATACGTCGTCAAAGCCTGTGCCACCGGAAATCTCAACAAGCTCATCCTTGTCTGTTGTGTTAACAAATATTAGCTCAATTCCGTCTTCTTTGGCTTTCTCGGGTGAGAACAGCTCCTTTGCACGTGCAAGTCTTGCGTCGTCAATATCAGTGACTACGACCTGAGACGGCTTTCTGTTACCGTGGAGGGCGATGTCGATAGCTACCAGTCCCATAGGACCGCAGCCTGCAAGGATAGCTACCTTTCCGCCTTCCTTGATACCCATTTTCGGGGTATCTTCGTCAAGGTGCATACTTGCCTTATAGCCTCTTATAACGCAGGAGGCAGGCTCGATAAGTGATCCGTTGAAATATGCATCACTGTTTATCTTCATAAGGAAATCATTTTCAATAATGTGCTCGTAAACGATAGAATACGTAGAAACACCGCCAATATGCTCGAA
>JAZNYT010000125.1:0-20585 GCA_045594565.1 Eubacteriales bacterium | reverse complement strand
CTGAACACCTTGAGGTGTTCAGGATTTTTTCGTTATAGCCGATAATAGTTCGACTCTCTTCGGCTATTACTTAACCTTTATCATACTTGCATCCCATTTTTCGGGTGCTTCGTAGCCGAGAAGGTTTGCAACTGTTGCCGCAATGTTTGAAAGACCGTAGCTTCCTTCGATTACGTCGTACTTGCCGTTGTTATTCTTATCATAGAAGATGAAAGGAACGGGGTTGAGAGTGTGACTTGTTTTTGCCTTGGGAAGACCTGTTTCCTTGTCGATAGCAAATCCGCCCGTCTTCTTGTCCTTTTCAAGACACTCGTCAGCGTTTCCGTGGTCGGCGGTGAAGAGTACCGTTGCACCTATCTTGTCTGCCGCCTTGAGAATTCTGCCGATACAAAGGTCGAGAGCCTCCATTGAAACGATAGTCGCTTCAAGGCTTCCTGTATGACCTACCATATCACCGTTGGGGAAGTTTACTCTTATAAACTCGTATTTTCCGCTTTCAAGAGCCTCAATGAGAGTGTCTGTGATTTCAGCGCATTTCATCCAGGGTCTCTGCTCGAAAGGAACTACGTCGGAAGGAATTTCAATATAAGTTTCTGTTTCTTCGTCATACTTGCCCGACTTGTTTCCGTTCCAGAAGTAAGTCACGTGACCATACTTCTGTGTCTCGGAGAGAGCAAGCTGAGTAATCTTCTCACCTGCAAGGTATTCACCGAGAGTATCTGTGATTTCGGGAGGAGAAACAAGGTATCTTGAAGGAATGTGAAGGTCGCCGTCATATTCAAGCATACCTGCATAAACGGTCTTGGGGAAACGTACTCTGTCAAATTTATCAAAGCTTTCTTCTTCAAATGCACGGGAGATTTCGATAGAACGGTCTCCTCTGAAGTTGAAGAATACAACGCTGTCGCCGTCATTTATTGTGCCGATAGCCTTGCCGTCCTCTGCAATAACGAATCCGGGAAGGTCCTGGTCAACGTATCCGCCTTCTGTACGATATGTTTCGATTGCTTCCTTTGCGGATGCGAATTGTCTGCCATCACCGAGCACGTGGATATCCCAACCGCGCTTAACCATACTCCAGTTTGCTTCGTAGCGGTCCATAGTGATGTTCATTCTTCCGCCACCCGATGCAATCTTTGCGTCGAAGGAAGCGTCGCGGAGTGAATCGAGGAATTCCTCAAAGGGAACAACGTAGTCCAGTGCGGAGGTTTCGCCAACGTCACGTCCGTCGAGAAGAATATGAACTCTCACCTTTGCGATACCGTCAGCCTTTGCTCTTTCAACAAGTGCCTTGAGGTGGTCGATGTGGGAATGAACGTTACCGTCGGAGAAAAGTCCGAGAAGGTGAAGAGTTGAAGCATTATCCTTGCAATTTTCGGTAAGAGCCTTCCAGGTTTCGGAAGCAAATATCTTACCTGATTCGATAGAGGAGGAAACAAGCTTTGCGCCCTGCGCATAAACCTGTCCTGCACCGATAGCGTTGTGTCCTACCTCGGAGTTACCCATATCATCGTCAGAAGGAAGTCCAACGGCTGTGCCGTGAGCCTTGAGTGAAAGGGTAGGGTAGTTCTTCATAAGCATATCAAGATTGGGTGTACGCGCCGAGAAAACAGCGTTGCCTTCGTTTTCCTTACCTATGCCGACACCGTCCATAACAATAAGTGTAAGAGGACCCTTTGTAGGTCTTGAATTAAGTTTTTTTAGCATAGCTTTACTCCTTGTTTATAACATATATTTTAGTTTACCACATTTTACAAAAAAAGACAAGGTTTTAAAGATAAAAAAATATGTGAATATTTGGCTCGTTTCTATTGACTCACAGTTTTTGATGTGCTATATTACAGTTAAGAAAACGTTCCGCAAAAAAAGAGGTATATTGTATGATGGAAAGAAACGGAGAAAAGCAAAACTCACAAATGAACTTGCCTCCTTACATTGTAGAAAAGCTTTTGGAAAAAGGTGTACCCGAATCGAGTATAAGGCTTTTTTATAAGTCCGATATGGGCATTGAAATGGAATTTTGCGACAGCTTCGCAGTTCTTACGGATACCGAGCTTGTAGTTCTTGAAACTCTCGGCGGTATCTTTCCCCGCAAGACACATAATATCTTCGATATGAGAAAAACCAAGACGGACTACGTGGAAAGAAGCTTCAGAACTTATTCACTCGAAGACTACGAGAATTTCCATCCCGAAGAGCTTTTGTCGGGCGGAAGAGTGGTAGCACGTGATAAAAAGACGGGACTTGACACCCTTGTTCTTTACTTTTCCAATACCGTTAAGGACGGTATATATACTCTCTGCCGCGGTATAACCGATAGTACGGTAACACAGGAAGAGGTAGTTTTTGGTAAAAAAGAATGGGAAGGCGGTCCCAACAGGCGCGGTGGGGCAGGTGGTCCACCTTTCGGTCCACCTCGTGCAGACGGCAAGAACGGATTTTTTAAAGGATTGAAAAGCGGAGAAACAAAACGCCTTATATCTAAGCTTTTACCGTTTTTCTTAAAATATAAGTGGTATACGGTAATAGTTCTTGTAATGGTGGTATTATCCTCTCTTCTTGGACTACTGTCACCCTACGTCAGCGGTACCTTCTTTATCGACGAGGTGCTTAATCTGAAAGGCTCGTTTTACGGACAGATAGCAAAAGCTATCATAATAATTGCCGGAACAAAGCTTCTATCCACAGTATTTATGATGGTACATTCTATTGTTACCGCAAAAATTTCTGCAAGAGTCGTTTACGACCTCAAAAAGACGATTTTTGAATCTATTCAAAGACTGTCCCTTTCCTTCTTCTCATCAAGACAGACGGGCGGTCTTATGACACAGATAAATCAGGACTCACGTTCACTTTATTGGTTCTTCGTGGACGGCTTGCCGTACTTCGTGACAAATATCGTTCAGTTTGTCGCAATTGTTATATTGCTCTTTATTATGAACTGGAAGGTGTCTGTTATCGTAATGCTCCCCATTCCGATTTATATAGGAGTTAGACGCTCCCTCTACAGACTTGGCAGAAAGATTCATGCCCGAAACTATTCAAGATCCCGAATGTTCAATTCATTTGTTGCCGACGTTCTTACGGGTAACCGAGTGGTAAAGGCGTTTTCCCATGAAGACCTGGAGCAAAAGAAGTTTGACAAGAGAAGCTATGCATATGCGGATTCCGTATACGACGGTACTTTAAAGCAAAATTGGTTTATATATCCCGTAACTCTTATTCTTGAGATAGGTACCTACTCTGCCTGGGCTTTTGGCGGATATATGGTAGCGAAGGGCGCTATCAGCGGAAACGAAGTATTTACCTACGGTACTCTCGTAACTTATATTTCCATGCTTGCCATGGCTTATGCACCCCTTGACTTTTTTAACAGATTCGGTCAGCAGCTTTCGGAGTGTATGAACGCCGCACACCGACTTTTTGAGATAATGGATACAGTTCCCGACGTAATGGACAGACCGGACCCAATCGTTCCCGATAAGCTTGACGGCTCGGTGGAATTCAAGAACGTTTCCTTTGAATACCTTAAAAACCGTCGTGTAATCGATAACGTAAGCTTCAAGGTGGAGGCGGGTGAAACAATCGGTATTGTAGGTCATACAGGTGCAGGTAAGTCGACCATAGTAAACCTCATTATGAGACTTTATGACGTTACCGATGGAGAGGTGCTTGTTGACGGCAATAACGTAAAGGACCTTCCTATGAGCTTCATTCGTGATAATATTGCAATTGTGTCACAGGAAACTTACCTTTTCCGAGGCTCTATAGCGGATAACATAAGATATGCCGCTCCCGATGCAACAGACGAAGAAGTGGTTGAGGCTGCTAAGGCGGCAGGCGCTCACGACTTTATTGTGAAGTATCCCGACGGATATAACACACAGATAGGCTTTGGTAATAAGGGACTTTCGGGCGGTGAATGTCAGCGTATATCCATTGCCCGAGCAATTCTCAAAAATCCCAAGATACTTATTCTCGATGAGGCTACTGCGGCGATGGATACCGCAACAGAGCTTAGAATACAAAAGGCTATAACCAATATCACGAGAGGAAAAACCACTATTATTATAGCGCATCGTTTGTCAACTCTGAAGGATGCGAACAGGCTTATAGTAATAGAGGACGGAAAGATGACCGAAACGGGCACACACCGTGAGCTCATCGAAAAGAAGGGTGACTATTATACCCTTTATAAGATGCAGCTGGATGCCCTGAAGCTTATCGGAGTGGAGGAATAATTATGGAAAATAACGAAAGAACAGGAATAAAAGAAAGTGCCGAGCTTTACTACTTAACACCCCGAAACACCGAGTTCAAGGCAACGGAAAACGGATTTGTGGTTGCAAAGCTTGAGGGTACCGATGAATTCAAGAGAGTGTTCCTCAGCCGTGTTTTTCCACACGACCTTCCGTTTGAATTCATTTCGGTCTGTGATGAAGAACAAAACGAAATAGGAATAATACGTACTCTTGATGATTTTGATGAGGAAGCAGAGACCGTTATAAAGCATGAGCTTGAGAAAAAGTATTTTGCCGCAAAAATACTAAAAATACTGAACGTTGAAGAGCGCTTCGGCAACTCTACTTGGACAGTGGAAACACCGAACGGTATGAGAGTTATGTCCTTGAAGGATACCTTCAAGAGCATTATACACATAGGTGATGACCGTGCGATAGTAGTGGACCAAGATGCTAACAGATATGAAATAGAAAGCTTGTCTGCACTTGACAAGGCAAGCTTCAGAAGGATTGAGCTGTATTTATGAGTAAAACAGATAATCTCAGAAAAAGTATCAGAGACAAGCGTGACAAAAGACGTGCGCGTCTCTTTGAAGAGCTTCGCAAGAAGATGGACGAGACCTCGTTGCTTTTCAAGTTCAATTTTAATCTTGACAGTGAAAATCGCACGAGACTCGGTATTCTCGGCGTAACGAAGGATTATATTTTCCGTGCAATCGAATCCGACGATAATGAGGATAAATCCCCCGCCATTGTGGAGGTATTTAACATATCGGACTATTCCTCCTTCGAGGTAAGACGAAACGTTGGAAACGTGGCTTTGGAGGCGATTTCTTCCGACTATAACAAGACGGTAGAGCTTTGCCGCTCGGATATGTCGCTTGCAAATCTTGTAATTGACGCATCACGCTCTCTTAACGCGATGCTTGATAATAAGAATAACCCCGATTTCAAGGTGACGTTTGAGCCTGATATGAGAGTTTGCCCCAAGTGTCACCGCCCCTTCAAAAAGGGAATGACGATATGTACCCATTGTGCCAATACGAAGTCTATGTTTTCAAGACTTTTCGGTATGGTGAAAAAAGAGCTTCCTATGCTCATTGTGGCATTTTCGTTTTTTGGGATTCTCAGCTTTGTAAAGGTAATAAACCCCGTCCTTCAGAAGAAGATGGTAGACGATTATATAACCATAACCGAGCCGAAGGAAAATCTCCTTCTCGGACTTGTGGTGATTTCCTTCTCTATCTTTCTTTTACAGGCGTTTTATAAGCTTCTTGAGATTGTAAGAACGAATATGCTGATGCTTGTTAATAACAAGCTGATAAAAAAGCTCAGGTCAAGCCTTTTTGAAAAGATTCAGCTTTTGTCGGTATCTGCAATTTCAAAAAGAACCTCGGGTGAGCTCATCCACAGAGTTACGGGTGATACAAGTGTAATTTCCAGCTTCTTTGTTCAGATGATGCCACAGTTTGTGGAAAATGCCCTCATTATACTTATTGTCGGAACGGCGATGTTCCTTTATGACTGGCAGCTTGCACTCCTTGTACTTATTCCCGCTCCCATAATTATGTACGTTGTACGTAAGGTATGGCGATTTACTCACCGTCTGTACCACCGTCAGTGGTATATGGAATCCGATTCAAACACCGTACTTCACGACGTTTTTCAGGGAATCCGCGTCGTTAAGGTTTTCGGTATGGAGAAAAGGGAGATAAAACGCTACGACAAGGCAATAAAGAAGGTTGCCGAAATCTCTGAAAAGAACGAAATAACCTGGGCTCTTATCGTGCCTTATATGACTTATCTTATAGGTATAGGCAACTATATCGTTCTTGCTTACGTGGGAAATAAGATTCTCGGCGGTACTATGACCCTTGGTGATATGACGATGTTCACCTTCTTCACAGGTCAGATATATTATGCTTTTGATTGGCTGACGAGGCTTCCGAGACAATTTATTCAGATGGTAACATCAACCCGTAAGATATTCGAGATTATCGATGAAGAGATAGACGTCAAGGATGAAGCCGATGCCATTGAACACGATATAGAAGGTAATATAGAATTCCGTGACGTAAGCTTCGGTTACGAGGATTCGGAGGACGTTCTTCGAAAGGTATCCTTCTCTGTAGGAAAGGGTGAAATGCTTGGCATCGTAGGACGTTCGGGTGTTGGAAAGAGTACGCTTATTAACCTTGTAATGCGACTTTATAACGTTCGAGACGGACAAATACTAATTGATGGAATAGATATAAAGAATATTTCGCAGCACTCTCTTCGTTCACAGATAGGCGTAGTTTTGCAGGAGACCTTCCTCTTCTCGGGAACGATTTACGACAATCTCTCATATGCAGACCCGACGGCCACACGCGAGGACATAATAAGAGCCGCTAAAATGGCAGGAGCGCACAAATTTATAATGAAGCTCTCCGACGGGTACAACACAAAGGTAGGGGAGAGAGGACACACCCTGTCGGGCGGTGAACGTCAGAGAATAGCTATAGCACGCGCGATTCTCCGTAACCCCAAGATACTTATTCTTGACGAGGCGACCTCGGCACTTGATACCGAAACCGAGCGTCTTATTCAGGACTCTATCGCCTCTCTTACCCGTGACCGCACTACCTTTGCAATCGCCCACAGACTTTCAACACTCCGCAATGCAACGAAGCTCATAGTTCTTGACAAGGGTAAAATAGCAGAGTTCGGTACTCACGATGAGCTTATGAAAAAAGAGGGGATTTACTACTCTCTGGTGCTTGCACAGCGCAAGATGTCATCAATGTCATCCACAGAAAATGACGAATAAAGAGTACATAACTACCAAAAAAAATAATAAAACAACCCCGATTTTGTTGAAAACAAACAAAATCGGGGCTTTATTTTCGTCAGTCGGAAGCAAATTTATATAAGAAACTATATTGATTGTACAAAAAAATTATTATATAATTAGTATAAGCTCAAAGCTTAAATAAGACTAATCAGGAGGTACTGTAAAAATGGCGAATATTTTATCAAGACAAATCAGAAACGTATGTCTTTTGGGACACGGTGGCAGCGGAAAGACATCTTTGGTAGAAGCATTACTTTATTATGCCAAGGAAATCGATAGACTCGGAAAGACAACCGAAGGTAATACCGTATGCGACTATGACCCCGAGGAAATCAAGAGAGAGATGTCAATTTCAGCAGCAGTTGCACCCGTATTCTATGATAATAAAAAGATTAATTTTATAGATACACCGGGTTATCTTGACTTCAGCGCAGAAAGCGAGCAGGCTCTTCGTGTAGTAAGAAATGCGGTTATAGTAATTGATGCGAAGGCAGGGGTTGAGGTCGGTGCAGAGCTTGCATGGCAGAAGGCTACCGACGCAGGCGTAGCAAAGGCTTTCTTTATCAACCGTATGGATGAGGATAATATTAACTTTACCGCTATCCTTAATACACTTAAGGAAACCTTCGGTCAGGCTATCTGTCCTCTCTACGTTCCCTTGTTTGAAAATCACAAAACCGTGGGTTACGTTGATATAATTGCAGTTAAGGCATATAAATACACAAACGGCGTAGCAGAAGAAATTCCTGTTCCCGACCCCAATGCAGACTGGATATTGGAGTACAGAGGAATGCTCTTTGAAGCGCTTGCACAGACAAGCGACGAGCTTATGCTCAAGTATTTTGACGACATCCCCTTTACAGACGACGAAATTACGGATGCTCTTCAGGCAGGACTTAAGATGGGTAGCATCGTACCTGTATTCTCAGGCTCAGCGGTTACCCTTGACGGTATCGACTACTTTATCCATAAGGTGTCAAAATCCTTTACCAGCCCTGTATCCAGAACTCATGAGCTGAGCGAGGATGGTGAAGATATAGCAATTGATCCCGATGGTGAAACTGCGCTCTTTATCTTCAAAACAGTTGCTGACCCATTCGTTGGAAAGATGAGCTTCTTCAAGGTTATGAACGGCTCTCTTAAGAAGGATCAGATGCTTAAAAACTCCCGTAACGGACAAGAAGAAAAGATTGCGCGTATCTACTGCGCAAAGGGTAAGAAGCAGACAGAGGTTGACGAAATGGTCTGCGGAGATATCGGTCTTACCACAAAGCTTGTATTTGCAAACACTAACGATACTCTTTCCGCTTCGGGCGATATCACCTATCACAAGATAAGATTCCCCAAGCCCTGCTATTCAATGGCTATAGAGCCTCTTGCAAAGGGCGACGAGGATAAAATTTCACAGGGCATATCCAAGCTTCTCGAAGAAGACTTGAGCCTTAACTACGTAAATAATGCCGAAACTAAGCAGATGATAATCTCCGGTCTTGGTGACGTGCACCTTGACGTGCTTTCCTCCAAGCTTAAAACTCGTTTCGGTACGTCGGTTAAGCTTTCTGAAGAAAAGATTGCATATAGAGAAACGATAAAGAAGAGTGTACAAGCAGAAGGTAAGCACAAGAAGCAGTCAGGCGGACACGGACAGTACGGTCACGTTAAGATTGAATTTGCTCCCGGTGAGGAAGAAGGACTTACATTCAGTGAGTCTATCTTCGGAGGCTCCGTTCCCAAAAACTTCCACCCCGCAGTTGAAAAGGGACTTCTTGAAGCTATGGAAAAGGGCGTGCTTGCAGGCTTCCCTGTTGTAAACCTCAAGGCTAACCTTTACGATGGCTCCTACCACGACGTTGACTCATCGGAGATGGCATTCAAGCTTGCGGCTCACCTTGCATACAAGGAAGGTCTCAAGAATGCAAATCCCGTTATCCTTGAGCCTCTCGGAAAGCTCGTTGTTGAAATGCCCGACAATCTTATGGGCGACGTAATAGGCGACCTTACAAAGCGTCGAGGAAAGGTGCTTGGCACCGACCAGTCCGAGACAAAGAAGGGTGTCAGCATAATTGAAGCTGAAGTGCCCAAGTCCGAAATGTCAAATTATGCTATCCAGCTCAGAGCAATAACACAGGGCAGAGCAACATATACTTATGAGGTTCAGCGCTACGGTGAAGTACCCTCAAGCATTGCACAGAAGATTATTGAAGAGCACAAGGCAGACCTTGCAGAATAAAAAGCTAATGGGAGTTCGAAAGAACTCCCATTATTGTATTTTTTATCCCATTTAGGTAAACAATTCTATTGCAAAAAGTATTTTTTTGTGATACTATTATTTCGGGTGATATTATGAAAAAAACACAGCTTAGAAAATATGCAAAGCTTATTGTAAAATCGGGAGTAAACGTAATTCCCGGACAGACAGTTGTAATCCGTGCCGACCTTGATCAGCCCGACTTTGTTATAATGGTAACCGAGGAATGCTACAAGGCGGGAGCGAAAAAAGTAGAAATCGAATGGGACGTACAGCGCCTCTTGAAGATACATCAGAAATACCGCACTCTTGAAGTACTTTCCACCGTTGAAAAGTGGGAGGAAGAAAAGCTTTCGCACAGAGCAGATATTCTTCCCTGTATGATTTATCTTCTCTCTGAGGACCCCGATGGTCTTGAAGGTATCGACCGCGAAAAATACGCTAAAGCTTCACAGGCAAGATATAAGATTATAAAGCCTTACCGCGACAAGATGGAAAACCGTTATCAGTGGTGTATCGCGGCAGTCCCCGGAAAAGCGTGGGCAAAAAAGATGTTCCCAGAGCTTTCTTCAAAAAAGGCAATAGAGAAGCTTTGGGAAGCGATACTCTTTACCTCTCGTGCCGACGGCGACGACCCTATCAAGGCTTGGCAGGAGCATAACGAAAACGTCAGAAACAAATGCGAATACCTCAATTCGCTAAACCTTGAAAGCCTTGAGTATTCATCGGATAACGGGACACGCCTCACAGTAGGACTTATCGACGGCTCTGCTTTTATGGGAGGTTGCGAAAAAACTCTTTCGGGCAATCCCTTCAATGCTAATATTCCCAGCGAAGAAGTGTTCATTTCACCGAAGCGTGGGGAGGCAGAGGGGATTGTATATTCCTCAAAGCCTCTTGCCTATAACGGCGAGATGATAGAGAACTTTTCTATCCGCTTCGAAAAAGGTAAGGCGGTAGAGGTTCACGCCGAAAAGAACGAGGAGCTCTTGAAGCAGCTTATATCTATGGACGAGGGTGCTGCATATCTTGGAGAATGCGCATTCGTGCCATACGATTCTCCTATTCAGAATTCGGGGCTTACCTTCTATAACACACTCTTCGACGAAAATGCATCCTGTCATCTGGCTCTCGGAGCAGGATATACAAATACACTTGTAGATTATGACAAAATGACCCTTGAAGAATGTCACAAAAAAGGCATAAACGATTCTATGGTTCACGAGGATTTTATGATAGGAACCGCTGACCTTTGTGTCATGGGTAACGTCCGCGGAGGCGGTAAGGTCAAGATATTCGAAAAGGGAAACTGGGCTTTTTAAAAAGGAGAAACTATGAAAAAATTAAGAGCAATATTTTTTGCCGCAGTATTGGTGACTATACTTGCAGTAACGGCATCTGCTGCGACTTATAAGGACACCTTGAAGGTGACTAACGACGAGATGGGACTATCCTTTTCCGTTGTAGAAAACGTTCTGACTGTCAGCGGAATGATAGATAACGAAGAAATTCAATACATCGTTGTAACAGTTGATAAGAAGTATGTGCTTCCTATATCTTATGAAATGAAGTTTAAAACAGAAATCGACCTCACCGCTATTGAATCCGAAAGAATAACGCTCGGCGTATTCCTTGGTAAATCTCTTACGGAAGAATTTACAAGTATATTCTTCGGCGATGATATCGTGCTCGAGAAAAGCGAAGGAAAGTATCTCTTTTCCTTTGACGAAGAGGTTATAGAAAAGAATTCTGCCATGCTTTCAGGTTGGGTGTATGAAAAAGAGCACCTTGACAAAGAGCAACCCTCTGCCGTTAAGATGATTACTACCAACGTAATCACGGGTCTTGAAACCGATTACGAAAAAGCAAAGGCTATTCATAAATGGGTGGCAGAAAATATCTATTACGATATGAACTACGTAAATAATTATGCTACCTTCACTCCTCTCACACCCGTTGAGGTGCTTACCGAGAGAAGAAGCGTTTGCGAGGGCTATTCCAACCTTGCAGTAGCAATGCTTAACAGCGCAGGAATCCCCGCCTTTGTAACTAAGGGATATGCGCTTGGAGTTGATGCGGTCAACAACTGGAAGGAAACTCGTGAAATTACACTCAAGTCCAATCACGCGTGGGTAGAAGCCTTCGTTGACGGAAGATGGCTTGTAATGGATCCAACCTGGGACAGCTATAATAAGACACTTTTTAAGGAAAAATTAACCGAAGAAAATCCGATGCTTCATTATTTTGATATAACTCCCGAAATGCTTTCACTCAAGCATCTTATTTTAGAGCGTCCCATAACCTTCGGAGAAGCGGGCGTTTCGGCATGGGCTGAAGCAGAGGTGAAAGAAGCACTGAATGAGGGACTTGTACTCGAAACACTTTATAAAACTATGAAGGATAAGATTACAAGACAGGAGTTTTGCTATCTTGTTATAAATATGCTCACCGTGAAGAGCTCCAAGACCATTGAAGATATCCTTGCAGAAAAGGGCCTTGAGCTTAACTACGAATTCTTCAATGATACTTATGACTCATATATTTTGTCTGCAAACGCTCTTGGAATAGTAAACGGAAAGGGCGACAATAAATTTGACCCGAACGGCTTTATCACAAGACAGGAAGCGGCAACTATGCTTTACCGTACCGCAAAGGTAATGGGAGTAACAGCTCCCAATTCCGAAAAGCTTGAATTTACCGATGGCGATAAGTTTCAGGAATGGGGCAAAGAAGGAATTTTCTTTGTTTCCGCATCCCTCAGCAAGCAGGGAATGAGAGTAATGGGCGGAGTTGAGGACGGAAAGTTTGACCCGAACGGCTTTTATACAAAAGAACAGTCGGTTCTCACCATCCACAGACTTTTTAACACTTATTAAAAAATGTTCAATAAATAAGACATAAATTTGTAATATTTTACATATTGCAATTTTATCTTAAAGTGATATAATAAATAGGGCACCCAAACAGAGCGTCTCCGCAAGGGGACGCTTTAGATTTTTTGGAGGAAGTATGCACAAAATAGGATTTGATAACGACAAATATATAGCGATGCAGTCGCAGAAGATACGAGACAGAATAGATTTGTTCGGAGGTAAGCTATACCTTGAATTCGGAGGCAAGCTTTTCGATGACTTTCACGCTTCTCGCGTACTTCCGGGATTCAAGCCCGACAGTAAGGTCAAGATGCTTCTTGAGCTTCGTGACAGTGCAGAAATAGTTATCGTTATAAGTGCTGATGCTATCGAAAAGAACAAGAGACGTGGAGACCTGGGTATAACCTATGACCTTGACGCCCTCCGACTTATCGACGCTTTTCGCGGAATAGGTCTCTTTGTGGGCAGTGTTGTTATAACTCATTTCCACAATCAGCCTACAGCTATCCTTTTTGAAAAACGCCTTGCTTCTCTCGGTATTAAATCTTACCGTCATTACGTTATTCCCGATTATCCTTCTAATATTCCTCTCATCGTAAGCGACGAGGGCTTTGGAATGAACGACTATGTTGAAACTACACGTTCTCTTGTCGTTGTTACGGCTCCGGGACCTGGCAGCGGAAAGATGGCGACCTGTCTTTCTCAGCTTTATCACGACCACAAGAGGGGAATAAAATCAGGATATGCCAAGTTCGAAACCTTCCCCGTATGGAATCTTTCTCTTAATCATCCGGTAAACCTTGCCTATGAAGCGGCAACCGCTGACCTCAACGATATGAATATGATAGACCCATTCCATCTTGAGGCTTATGGCGAAACAACCGTAAACTATAACAGAGACATTGAAATTTTCCCTGTACTCAACGCGATGCTTGAAAAGATTCTCGGCGTATCTCCCTATAAGAGCCCTACCGATATGGGCGTAAATATGGCGGGAAACTGCATCTTCGATGATGATGCAGTGTGTGCCGCATCGAAACAGGAAATACTCCGCCGCTACTATAGCACCTGTGCATCCGTCCGTCAGGGTATGTCGGAGGAAACGGAAGTCAGAAAGCTTGAGCTTATTATGAATAAGCTTTCTATCACAAAGGACGATCGTCCTATTGTCGATGCTGCAATAAAACGCTCGGAGGAAACGAACGGACCTGCCGTTGCCATTGAGCTTCCCGACGGAAAGATTGTTGACGGAAAGACCTCATCGCTTCTCGGCGCATCTGCTGCGGCGATTCTCAACGCACTGAAGGCGCTTGCGGGAATCGACCACAACGTTATGCTTATTTCTCCCACCGTTATCGAGCCTATACAGAAGCTTAAAGTAAATAGCCTCGGAAACAATAACCCGAGACTCCATATAGACGAGATTCTTATTGCTCTGTCTATTAGTGCAGTAACCGATAAAACAGCGGCTCTCGCTATGGAACAGCTTCCAAAACTTAAAAATTGCGAAGCGCATTCCACTGTCATTCTCTCAAGAGTCGACGAAAACGTATTCCATAAGCTCGGAATCAATCTCACCTGTGAGCCTAAATACCAGACCAAAAAGCTTTACCACCAAAGATAATTACAAAGGACTTGCATTTTTCGCAAGTCCTTGATTTTTTAGGCTTGTTGTGATAGAATGAAATTACACAAAGAGAATAGGGGGCAGTTATGAAAAAAAGCTTTTTGATTATTATTTTCTTGATTACATTGATTTTATTTACTTTACCTGTATCAGCGGAGGATACCAATACGAATGAGGAATACAAATTTGCTGTTCTAAAGGAGATTAAACAGAACGGCAATGGTTATATTAATCCTGATACCATGATCTATGAGGCGCAGTACAGTGCTACACTCATTGTTGATGATACGGAAATAGAAGTAGCTCTTGAAAATAACGGCTATGCTGTTATTGGTAAAAACAACTACACTGCAGTCGAGGCTTATTCTGTTTATCGAAGCGGTATAACCTCCGGAGGACGCGTCAGTTATCCCTATACATCGGTAGCAAAATATGAGAAAACAGCCAATGATAAGTACGTTCTTACTATAGGGGAGGCGCTTAATGACACTGATGTCATAGTGTCTTCAGGTAACCTTTCATATAACTGTGTAACAGGTCTTTATACCGTTGGTAACTATGGTAAGGTTGTGCTTGATGGCAATTCACGTATTTACTATACCTATGAAAAAGAGAGAACCGGTGATTTCAAGCACCTTGGATACTATGATAGAAACACTATTAAAGATGATGAAAGCTTTTCGGGCAAAAAACTCATCGGAGACGTATATTTAACTCTTGGCCACAATGGTAATTTTTATAATCTTGTAGCGGCTTTTATAGAGGGCGAAATCAATAACGAAACCACTTATACGGAGGACGGAACTCTTGTCCTCTATGCTCCTGCGGATTGTAATGCGGTTTATAACGAAGCCAATGGCAAAAGCTATTATGAGCACATTTTTATGGACAACGAAACGATTACAACGGCAGCTCCTGTTGTAAATTATGTATATGACGTTACTCTTGATAATCGGACAGAAGCAGGAAAATTTTATGTCTGGGACTCGTATAAAGAAAAGTATATAGAGGTATTACCCGAGCACGATACCTTCAAATCGGTAACAGTTGATAACGTATACACCATCGGCGGTAAAACAATGCTGAATTTATCAAACGGAGATTTCATATTGGTCACTGACGACGTGAAGATATGGGGAATTGCGAAAGATGAACAAGGGGAAAAGATATACGGCGAATATGAAACGTTCAGCATTTCCGAGCTTTCGGAAATGCTTGACAAGATTTATGAATACAACGAAAGCGGAAACAGCTTCAATCCCGAAATAATTCTTGTTTATTCTTTGGAGGAAGAGGAACTCTGTTTGAAAACTATTATAGTATATAATGTTTTTTACAAGAGTACAGATCCTGTTCTTGAAAGAATAGAGGTAACACCTCCTACAAAGCTTGAATACAGCATTAGCGACCCTATTGATACCGATGGAATGAAAGTAATCGCTTACTATGATAACGGAGATGAAAAGGACGTAACAGAAGAAGCCATTATAAGTAGAAGAAGCTTTTATAGGGGTGTTATGACGGTTACCGTAACGTATGAAGAAAAAAGCGATACCTTTGAAGCACATCTTATTACGCGCGTAAATAAGGACTGCGCAACTGTTGTGAATGATAAAGTCCTCAAAGGAACACCCACTCTCGACGGAAAGCTTGACGATATATATAGCGAAAGCTTTACAGTAAAGCTTCACGGTCCTGCAAGTAGCTTTTTTGTAACAGGTAATGCCACGGATACAACCGCTACGGGTACGGTTTATTCACTTTACGACGATGGCTACGTATATCTTTTCTTCGACGTAAAAGATGCTACTCTCATGCAAGCGAATAAAAGTTATGTGCTCGACCATCCTCATCCCCATCTTAACGACGCTGTTGAATTCCGTATAGGCGACGACCTTGAAGATCACTTTGCTCCCTATGACGGCTCGAATTATGACCACCACCTTTTCTATGTAGACGCTCACGGCGACAGATTTTCAAATTATGAAGAGTCTATGGGAGACGATTTTGAAAAAACAAAATTCTCGGTTATTACCGACAAAGAAAATGGTAAATATTACGTAGAAGTAGCAATCCCCACTCAAAAGTCATTCAAAGAAGGTGAAATAATTCAACTTGGCTTCAACATTGATGACCTTCAGAATAATATGGGTAAGATGGCTGCTGTAGGACTTGGGGAAGTGTCAACCGATACTTTAAAATTTTACTGTGGCGGAGAGGCTGGATTAACAAAGCCTGAAATAAATGCCGCGGTAAGCGTTGCTGACAATTCTGCAAGACCCGGAACAACCTTCTCCGTTCCCGTGAGCCTTTCGGGAAACCACGGAATTCTCGGAATGAGTCTTTCGGTAACTTACGCGGATTGCTTACAGCTTGTAGGTGTAGAAAAGGGAGATGCTCTTCCCGACTTTGCTATGACTTCGGGAAATGATTTATCCGCTTCTCCTTATAATATACTTCTGGACGGAGCAGAAGCAGACAGCAGTAACGGAGAGGTAGTAATCTTAACGTTCAAGGTGCTTGAAGGAACCGAAGACGGCGAGTATACCATAAGCGTAGGCTCGGTTGTAGGAGATGAAGATTATAATGATTATAACCTCTCGGATGCAACAGCGAAAATCACCGTTAAAAATTATACTCCCGGTGATATTACAGGCGACAGCAAGGTTAATTCGCGTGACATAACTCGTCTTAAGCAGTATGTAGCCACTGGATATGATATCACATACGTGGAAGAAGCTCTTGACGTAAATGGCGACGGTAAGGTCAATTCGCGAGATATAACTCGTCTTAAGCAGTATGTAGCAGGCGGTTATGGCGTAGAGCTTAAATAAAACACAAAAGGCTGACAGGATTTCCTGTCAGCTTTGCTTTTTTTCGACAAATTATAAAAATCTCTTGACAAATTGTGATATTTTTGTTAACATTAGAGCGATAGAGGTGCGATGCCTATAAGTAGCCGTGACTCCCCGAAGGCTCGGGACGGTGAAAGGAGACGTCGCCGAAATCTGTAAGGAGAGCTTATATCTTTGCAGGTTGGGTGAATGCAGAACATGTATTCAACTGTCACATTTAATGTGGAGTGCTATCATTTATGACTTTTTGTTATGAGTGAATAGTATCCTCATAACATTTTTTATTTTAAGGAGGATTTTTCCTATGTTTGAAGCAACTATATGGTCGCTTTTGCCGCCAGTTATTGCTATCGTACTTGCACTTATCACAAAAGAGGTTTTCTCATCTCTTTTCATAGGTGTTGTAGCAGGCGGTATTATGTATGCAAACTTTAATCCCGTTGTAGCTATTGATACCATCGTAAACGACGGTCTCATTGCTGCAGTTTCCGATACCGCAGGTATTTTCGTATTCCTCGTAATACTCGGTATTATGGTAGCCCTTATCAATAAGTCGGGCGGTTCAGCCGCTTTCGGCAGATGGGCAGAGAAGCACGTTAAGACAAAAGTAGGCGCTTGCCTTGCAACCTTCGTTCTCGGCGTTCTTATCTTTATCGACGACTATTTCAACTGCCTTACAGTCGGCTCGGTTATGCGCCCCGTAACAGATGCTCATAAGATATCCCGTGTAAAGCTGGCATATCTTATCGATGCAACAGCGGCTCCCATCTGTATGATTGCTCCCATTTCTTCATGGGCGGCAGCAGTTTCCGAGTACGTTGCAGACGGACAGGGACTTACATACTTTATCAAGGCTATCCCTTACAACTTCTATTCTCTTCTCACACTCGTATTTGTAGTTGTTATGTCTCTCATCTCCTTTGATTACGGTAAGATGTCAGAATACGAGATAAAGGCTAAGAACGGCGATATCATCGGTGATACCGATGACCTTGCAAAATCCGAAGAGTCTGTTGAAGGCAATCCCCGTGGCGTTGTATTCGACCTTCTTTTCCCCATTATCGTTCTTATCATTGCATGTGTTGCGGCACTCCTTTACGTTGGTGAGTTCTTCTCCGGCGCATATAAGTGGGATCTTGCAGGTGCATTCGGTAATACCGATGCCACAGTAGGTCTTCCTCTCGGTTCAATCGTAGCACTTGTTGTTACTATAATCTATCTCCTTATTCGCCGTACGGTTTCTTTCAAGAAGGCTATGGAATCTATTCCTCAGGGCTTTATTGCAATGGTTCCCGCAATCCTCATTCTTACCCTTGCGACGTCTCTTAAGAATGTAACCGGTCTTATGGATGCAGAAACATACGTTAAAGGAATTCTTGCAAATGCAGGCGCATTCAAGTCCTTCCTTCCCGTTATCGTATTCCTTATTGCATGCTTCCTTTCCTTCTCAACAGGAACTTCTTGGGGAACCTTCGGTATCCTTATTCCTATCGTTTCAACTGCTATCGGTCTTGACTCCGAGCTTGGTCTTATCGCTATGTCCGCCTGCCTTGCAGGTTCGGTTTGCGGCGACCACTGCTCACCCATTTCCGACACAACTATTATGTCCAGTGCGGGTGCAGAATGTAACCACATAGCGCACGTTTCGACACAGATGCCCTACGCTATAACAGTTGCGGCGGTTTCCGCAGTAGCTTACGTTATCGCAGGCTTTGTACAGAATGCATTTATCGTTCTTCCCGTTGCGATTGTATTGATGATAGCAACTATCTTCGTAATCCGCGCAGTAGTAGGAAAGAAAGCACAGTAAAGACGTTTTCATAGTGTGATTTTGAGGGAGTGCCAAGTTATTTGGTGCTCCCTCAAAAATTTATATTGACAAAACAGAAATAATGTGTTAATATTATCTAAACTGATGAACAAGAGTAGTAAGCTTTGTGAAGGCGCTTTTAGAGAGTCGCAGGCGGTGTGATTGCGATAGCGGCGAGAGGCTGAATGGACTTGGGAGGGCGAGCTGAACTTTTAGTAGGCGAGACGGACGTCAACCGTTATAGTGACGTGCATATGATAGTATGCGTCTTCTTTCATGGGTGGCATAGCAGATTTATCTGTCCCGAAAAGGGGACAGATTTTTTGTTTTCGAAAGGAAAAATATTATGAAACTTAACGGCGTTGATTTTGAAACTTATTTTAACAAT
The DNA here is from genome assembly GCA_045594565.1 of Eubacteriales bacterium. GTDB lineage: Bacteria > Bacillota > Clostridia > Oscillospirales > SIG627 > RGIG6353. The sequence continues at coordinate 1,710 of JAZNYT010000125.1, read as the reverse complement.
TATCCCGACAAAAACGGATACTTCGGCAAGTATGGCGGTGTTTACATCGACGATAAGCTTAAAGCAGCTATGGCAGAGATTACCGAAGCATATTACTCTATCTGCCAGTCAAGAAAGTTTATTGCAGAGCTTCGCAGAATAAGACGTGAATTTCAGGGCAGACCTACTCCCATTTCACATCTTGAAAGACTTTCCGATGCTCTCGGCGGTAAGGTACAGCTTTACGCTAAGCGTGAGGACCTCAATCACTCGGGCGCTCATAAGCTCAATCACTGTATGGGTGAAGCACTCCTTGCAAAATATATGGGCAAGAAGAAGGTTATCGCTGAAACAGGCGCAGGTCAGCATGGTGTAGCTCTTGCTACTGCGGCGGCGTATTTCGGACTTGAATGCGATATCTATATGGGTTCTGTTGATATCAAGAAGCAGGCGCCTAACGTTGCACGTATGAAGATTCTCGGTGCGAACGTTGTAGAGGTAACACACGGACTCCAGACTCTCAAAGAGGCTGTGGATGCCGCATTTGATGCATATAGCAAAGAGTACAACGATGCAATCTACTGTATCGGCTCGGTACTCGGACCTCATCCTTTCCCTATGATGGTTCGCGATTTCCAGAGCGTTGTGGGCATTGAATCAAGAGAACAGTTTATAGAGATGACAGGACACCTTCCCAACGCTATTGTTGCCTGTGTTGGTGGCGGTAGTAACGCGGCAGGTCTCTTCTCCGGCGTTCGTAATGACCCCGTTGATATTTACGGTATTGAGCCCCTTGGTCGTGGCGAAAAGCTTGGCGACCACGCTGCAAGCCTTAAATTCGGTACAGAGGGAATAATGCACGGCTTTAACTCTATAATGCTCAAGGACGAAAACGGTGAGCCTGCCCCCGTATACTCGGTTGCAAGCGGTCTCGACTATCCTTCATCAGGCCCTGAGCATGCTTTCCTTCAAGAAATTGGACGTGTAAAATATGACGTTATCAACGATGAAGAAACCGTTGATGCATTCTACAAGCTCTCACGTCTCGAGGGTATAATCCCCGCTATCGAGTCCTCTCACGCCGTAGCCTTTGGTATGAAGCTTGCAAAAACTATGGAGCACGGCTCGGTACTTATCAACCTTTCGGGCAGAGGTGATAAGGATATGGATTACATCATCGAACACTACGGCATAAGATAATGAAGCTAGATATTTTGGCTAAAACCGAAAATGAAAATTTTTAGTTTTAATACAAATCCACTTCAACAATAAAGTGCTGACACATCAAAACTAAGCAATAGTTTTTATAAAGTAGAAAGACGAGGAAAATCCCTCGTCTTTCTTTTGTTTTATCCAAATTTCATTTTCTTCGCGCCTCTCTCGAACTGCCGTACAAAGTACGCCGACGTCTTCGAGATTCACGATTTTACCTCAAAATCTCGTCGCTTTTGGGAATGCAGATATTTTGGCTAAAACCGAAAACTTTGTAAATGTTAAATGAGAAATGAGAAATTGTGGATGATTTGCCTTTGGCAAATTTATAATCAATTATAATTTTGCTTTCAGCAAAATTGTCCGAAATTTCTAATTTCTAACTTCTAATTTCTAATTCCTCAAAATCTCGTCGCTTTTGATAGCGTACTGTATGATTTTATAGTTTTCGGGAGAGTTTAAGAGAGGGGGCTTTTATAAAAAGTCTCCTCTCTTTGACAAAAAATATTAACTCAGTTC
>JAZNYT010000124.1:0-17105 GCA_045594565.1 Eubacteriales bacterium | reverse complement strand
TAGGGAAGGCCAAAAAAGCACAGAGCGTTAAAGATGCTCTGTGTTTTTTTGTGTCGTCACGAAAGGGCTCGAACCTCGGGGAGGGACAACGCGTTAAGAAAACAGTCCGGTGGACTGTTTTTAGCGTTGTGTCCGAGAGCTATGCTCGAGGAAAAGGCAGACCGCAAGGGATGCCCGAGCCCTGTAGGGAAGGCCAAAAAAGAACGAAGTAATAACTTCGTTCTTTTTTATCCAAGCCGACAGGCTTGGTATATCATCACGAGTTAGCGTGTATATCATCACGCGTCAGCATGTATATCATCACGCGTGAGCGTGTATATCATCACGCGTTAGCATATATATCATCAAGGGCGGCAGTGCCGAAGGTGCATCTCATTACCCACAGGGCGCATAAATATTGTCAGTATGATGATATTCAAAGCTCCGTTTTGATGATATGCAATTCCTTACGGAATTAATGATATACAACGGTAAACCGTTGATTTATAGTGCTGAATTTTGATTGATATTTTTTAAAACACCTTGACAAATATAATGTAATATTCTACAATATTTGTAAGCACTTACAAAACGTTCTTCAGGAGAAAAGATAGAAAGACCTTTTGAAAAGTCAACCTGCAAGAATGATTAATTCCTCCGGCGGATAGTACTTTTTCGGATATTATGACCTTCATCCGAGATGGAACAGAAGCGGTACGAAAATCTCCTTCGACTCTGTTCACGAGGGCTTCAGGGTCGTATAATAAATAGACCTAGACAATACTATACCTGAAAAAACATTCAATAATTAAGGGGTACTATTATGAACTATAACGCCTTTTCACTAAACGGTGCATGGAGCTTATTTTACAAAGATGAAAAATATGAAAGTGATACTGCACCCATACTTGTAAATCCTTCTCACGAACCCGACAATCTTATGGCTGATGCTATTCCTGCTTACTGGGAAGATATGACGGAAAAGTTCAAGGAAATGCCCTTTTTCGGAAGGCTTAAGATAAACCCCGAGTACGGCATACAGGCTTATCCTATTCTCGGCACTGCTCCCGATATGGCACTGCCTAATATTTACGGAAACTTTTTCTATTGCAGGGATATTATTCTTGAATCGGTTGCGGATAATATGGCAATTTATTTTGAAGGTGTCCAGAACAGTATAACCGTCTGGATAAACGACATACTTATCGGAAAGCACGAGGGATATAGCGCACCTTTCGAATTTGCAATCCCAAAGGATGCATTAAAGGTAGGAGTAAATAAATTTATATTTTCGGTTTCAAACTTCCGACTCAAAGGGTATCAGGACCGCCCCATTACCGGACTGACCTCAAGAGCCGCAAACGAATGTACCGGCGGTATAACCAGTAACGTTGAGCTGAGGGCTTATAACAACTCGCTCCGTGACGTTGCACTATTTGTTTCGGACGATTTAAATAAGGTAAGCGTAAAGACCTTTTCAGACGAGGCTATTGAGTGGGAAATTCTCGACGGAGAAACGCCCGTCAGAAGCGGATACGCCACAGGAGATTTTATAATTGATGCGGAAGGTCTTGAGCATTGGTCTCCGGAAAGTCCAAGGCTTTATACCCTCAGGATTTCTGCCAAAGGTGGATATATTGAAAGAAAAATAGGTATACGCAAGCTTACGGTTGACGGTGTAAAGTTCAAGCTTAACGGTACGCCCTACTATCTCAGAGGCATATGTGAACACTGTTATTTTCCTGAAACAATTCACCCTAATCACGATAAGGAATACTACAAAAACGTTATAAAGAGAATAAAAGAGCTTGGCTTTAATTTCATACGCTTTCATACTTATATTCCCGAAAGCGAATATATGGAGGCGGCTGACGAGCTTGGTGTTCTTATACACGTTGAATGTCCCAACTTTACGACTGTTGAGGAATGGCGAGATATAGTAAAATTCTGCAGAAGCCATCCGTCAGTTGTAATATTCTGCTGCGGCAATGAAATTTACGTTAATGATGCCTTTATCGACTATCTTGAAGAAATGTCAAAGGTAGTTCATGCAGAATCAGATGGTCTGTTCTCCCCTCTTTCAGCCATGGTAAAGGTAGAGTACGGTTGGTGGGATGAAACAAAGCCTCTCGACGAAGGCGTTATACGTACACCGTTCAAGCATCATCCCGAAAAGCTTAAAAAAATCGGTAGCTTCTCGGATATGTATTCAAGCTATGCCAACGGCAAGCTCAGTTATTTTTCACTTGACGGAGATCCTAAGGTTCTTGATGACTGGAGCAGAGTATATAATAAGCCCAGAGTCAGTCATGAGATATGCATCGACGGAACCTACACCGATTTGAGTCTTAAGGACAGATATAAAAATACCCGTGTCGGTAAAACCGAAATGTTTTCGTCAATCGAAAAGCATCTTGAAGAAAAAGGACTGCTCCATAAGGCACCTGTATTTTTCAAGAATTCTTCCCTTTGGCAAAAGGAAATTCGAAAGCATTGCTTTGAGATAGCAAGACTTTGCGACAATCTTTCGGGCTTTGATTTTTTAGGTCCCATTGATACTCATTGGCACACGTTCGGATATGACGTTGGTATGATGAATGAGTTTTACGAGCTGAAGCCGGGCGAAACTGTCGAAAACGTGCTTTCCTACAACTCACCTACCGTTGTACTTACCGACCTTGACAAAAAATACAACTTCCGTGCAGGTGATACCCTGTCATGCGGAATCTATCTTTCACACTTCGGCAAAGATGATTTGAAGGACGGCAAGCTGAAGATACAGATACTTGACGGAGATAATGCTATATACGAAGAAGAAAAGGGCGGTATATATGCCGAAAACGGCAGAGTTAAACTTATATCTTCCCTCACCTATACACTTCCCAAGGTATCAAAGCCTACAGCTCTGACTCTTTGTGTTGACGTTGAAGGAAATAAAAATCAATGGACGTTATACGTGTTCCCCGAGGTAAAGGAAGAAATCCCGAGCAACGTATACCTTGCAAAAGATAGCATAGAGGATATAATAAAAGCGCTCAAGGAAGGACGTGACGTACTTGTCCTCGGAGCATCCCCTTTTGTATCTGCAGCTACAAGCTTCAGAATTGCACTTGCCGGCAGAACTGCGGGTAATCTCGCAACAGTGATAAACGACCATCCTCTGACTAAAACCATTCCTCACGAAGGCTTCTGCTCGTGGCAGTTTGCAGAGATGATGAATAACGGCGAAGCTGTGATTTTTGATGATATGGATATTCCTTTTGACCCTATTATTGAGGTTGTGTCTACACACAAATATGCTATACGTCAATCGGCGCTTTTCGAGTTCAAGGCTTTTTCCGGAAGACTTCTCGTATGCAGCTTTAACCTTAAAAGCAGCCACCCTGCTTCCGCTTGGTTTAAGAGCGAGCTTTTGAGGTATATGGGAAGCAGTGACTTCAAACCGAAAAATGAAATAAGTGAAAAAGAGATTTATGCACTTGCTACGAAAAAGGTGAAGCAAGCGGCGGCAAACCAAAATTTTGCCTTTAACCCTAACGATAAGACAACTGCTGTAAGATAAGCAAAAAGGCTGTAACCAATTGAGGTTACAGCCTTTTTGCTTTTTTGGAAATCATGGCGATATACTTAAACTGCTATGGTGTACAGTATTAAGTAGCGTAAATTTTAATGTGAGGCTTTACCAAGGCTTAAATTCTATTTCGTTCTCGCCTCTCACAATACTTGTTGTGATAATATCCTCACTGTCGAAGCTTACTACCTCAATTTCAGGGGACTCGTATATTTCTTTTATATTTGTCATATTCTTATCCTCCTTGATCACTTGTTATATTCTTTCGAGGCATTGGCGTACTTTGCCACTGCCTTTGCAAGGTTTGCAAGCTTTGAGTCCGTATCGTTTTGCGCAAGCTTAACGTAGTCAATTACCGAAAAGCGTACCGTGAAGCTGTTTTCACCCGATGTGATTGTAACTGTCTGTTTTGTGTTAAGCTTGTCTGCTGAGATATTCTTGATATCAAAGTATACATAGCTGTTGGTTGAGCCTTCTTCTACTGTTGCGTTTGTGAACGTAACAGTCTCCTCTCCTATGGTATAAACTGCTTTGATGTATGCATCTGCATCTGTTACCTTGAAGTAATGGCGGAGTGTTGTAGAGGACTCAAGAATAAGAGACGATGAATGGAACTGCAGTCCGGGGAGCGAGCCTTCCTTGTCGGGTGTTGTTCCGTCTACCAGTGTCTGTTCTTCTGTTGTAAGTGTAAGAGTTCCGAGTGCATCTGTCTCAGTATCGAAGTAGTTAGCTGTGTAGGTGTAGTAGGTTTCAAGGGCCGTGATAAGAGGAAGTACCTCGTCATACTCGTCCTCACCTTCATGTGCCGCAAGAGCCTTGTAGGTATCCACAACAGAAGCAACAGAAAGCTTTACGGGGACACTTGAAATGTTGACGCTTTGTTTATCCGTTGTAGTGTAGGAGAACTCGTTATCGAAATAAACCATCCCGGCGTCTCTTGGAAGAACGTAGAGAATTGCACGCCCCTCACCTGCTGAAACGTTCTCGTATTTTATATCCGACTGATTGTAGCTGTGATTGCTCTGATTGTCATACGCCGTTATATTCAGCTTCACGCCTTCGACGGTATCGGGGTTGTACCTGTAGTTTATAATAAGTCCTAACTTACCATTAAGCTCAAGGTTAATACCTGTTACAACTGCACTTTCCGAGGGCTTTTCTGCGCAAACAACGCTTTCCTTAAGGTCACCTGTCGCAAGGCGCTTGATCCATACGTATTTATCGGGCTCCGTTGCATAAAGAGACTTCTGTGTCAGCCTTACCCAGCCTGATTCAGGTGTCGTTTCGTTGCTGTCGCTATAAGCGTATTCGTACTCAAGCTGACCTGTATAGTTTGTTACGTCAAATCTATTGGTAAACTTGTTATTAGTTTCATACTTTTCCACCTTGGGTTCAACAACGTCCTCGACGAGCACGTATCCGTCAGCTGCGTCGTGATGTATGAAGTTAAGATTTATATAATTGGCAGATGCATCTCCGTTAGGAGCCACCGTAAGATTTTTATAATCGGTAAATCCGTAATAAGGATAAATTGTATAGGCTACAAAATATCCGTCGTCGGGAAGCTCGCTTTCCCAGCTGTTACTGTCACCAAAGTCAACGGTAAAGGTGTTTTCCGTACCCTTATTGAAGGTTACGCCCTCAAAAAGCGTTGTATAGGTTTCGAGTGTACCGTTTTCTCTGATTACGTGTGCGTCAAACCTTACGGTATTATTTTTATAATTAAAGGTTTTTATGGTAGTCGTATTTGAACGTACTTTAAGACCGAACGTATAGCTTACAACCTCGTTTACGGGAGTTATTTCAGAAGGTGTAAGAGTGTATCTGTATTCGTAAGTCTTTGCTTTTTCTGCTATCGCTTCAAAGGCTGTCTTTTTGCCACTGTCATCTGCTTCATAAAATTTATCAAGCGTGCCCTTCCATATAAAATGACCTACTGCTATAGTAGCGTTTGCGCCGTCTGCAGAATGGGATGCGGTATGTGTAAGATAACCCGAAACGAAGCTGCTCGTATTACCTTGTCTTTTAATTTGAGGAGTATCGTCATGCTCCAAGATATCCTTTCTGTCGTTATATGCGCCCTTTGCGTAAAGGATAACGGAATCGGAAGCGCCGTAATTCTCGTCAGCGGCAACGTATACAGAATAGAGACCCACAGGTGAGGCACCAAAAATTGCGGCAAGGTCATTATTTTCACTTGTCACAGTCTTTGCTTCCCCGACGTCTCCGTTAACGTCCAAGGCGGATACACTGTATGTAACGCCGTCTGTAAGTCCGATAAGCTTTGTACCCTCCAATGAGAGTCCTGTAGGAGCAGGATAATTGACCTTATAATCGTCCCAGTAGAACGAATAGAACGCCGAAGAGGTTGTGTCTATATTCTTGGCAGCGTTGGGCGTCGCGATAACAGTAGATGCTTCAGCAACTCCAAAGGGCTTTATGTCAACCGCTACTATCCACCCCTCTGTAGGAAAGCCCTCGATGGATTGAGGGTCGAAGGTGGTGTTAAGAATGTTTTTCTTCTGTAGCGTTTTCAGGTTATCGCTGGTCCAGGTATGAGTTGTAACCTTACCATATTTATCCATTACGTAGAAGACTGCCTGTGCCTTCGCTACAGTAGGATATATAAACCAGTCGAATGAGGTAACAGAGTACGGAAAGCTTGAAAGCTCCGATACGGGAATAATCTCCTCAGGCTCATACGCATATTTGAAAACTAAGCCTTCATAGTCTGTCTTTATAACTTCTTTGATCTGGTCTGCTTTGTTTTTATATTCTTCCTTTATTTCTCCGTAAGTTGAATCAGCCTCGTTTTTCTCATAGTAGGTATCGTATTTGTTTTTGATGCGGTCTTTGGTAGTGGAAGAAAGACTGCTCTCCGCCGTTTCCCAGGTGTGCGTAAGGGCATATAAATCCAATGCATTATCTAAGCTGGCAGTAGGGTAAATCGTAAGAACATAAGATGTTTCGGATTCAAATCCACCAAGAATGACTGTAGAGTTCTGGTAACGCCAGTCAGGAAAGGGTGCAACCCAGGTACCTGCAATAAAACTATCGCCCTTCGCCGAGTTAGGTATGATTTTATTTGTGCCTTTTGTCCAGTTACCAAGCGCAGAACGCTTCGATATATCTCCGTAAACGTAGATAAGCTCTGACCAATCACCATTTTCTTCCTTTACGGAATAGAGCCCTGCAAGGCCTGTATTTTCGGATGCGGTAAATTCTTCATCAATTGCACCAAAAAGAACTCCTTTACCATCTTCCGAAATTATAGCAGATTTAAGCTGATAGCTCTTATTCTCGAAATCAAGTCCGAGAATTTCACCGAAGCCGCCGGTGATTTCCGCGGTGGCTGTGAGAGTGAACAGTGCCGTAAGCACTACTGCCGCAACAACGGTTATTATTATTCGATTATGTTTTGATTGTGTCATAAGTATTTCCCTCCTTATTTACTGTTTTAATTATATTGGAAGCCCTAAAATTTTTCCATACACAATATTAAGCAATATTTATAATATATTAAACACTAATTGCAATAAATTGATATTATTTTGTAATATATTAACCTACAGCTATATAACGTAAATCGCGTTCAAAAGCATCGAGTTTTATTTTTGTAATTATACGATAAAAAATAAGGTGCCGATATAAGCGGCACCTTGTAATTTTGTTTTAATCTAAATTACAACAAAAGGCTGTAACCAATTGAGGTTACAGCCTGTATTTTATCTTTCTTCTCTGAAATATGAGAGTCCGAGGGATGCCGGTGGATGGCTTTCGCGCTTTTCGCGAATACTTGTTATAATAAGCACCACGATAGTTACCACATAAGGAAGCATCTTGAAGAGCTCCTGCTCGGCAAATCCGATATTAACAAAGGAGTAGAGAATATAGAGACCGCCAAAGATGTATGAGCCGAGAATACCGAGCTTCGGACGCCATACTGCAAAGATAACAAGTGCTATTGCAAGCCAACCTCTGTCACCGAATCCGTCGTTTGCCCATATTCCCATATAGTCTACAACGTAGTGAAGACCTCCGAGACCTGCGATAATACTTCCTATACAGGTTGTGACGTATTTATACTTGTTTACGTCAATTCCTGCGGCATCTGCCGTTGCGGGGTTTTCACCTACTGCACGAAGGTGAAGACCTACTCGTGTCTTGTTCAAAACGAAGGAAGCGATAAGAGCGAGTACAACTGCCAAATACACAAGGAAGCCATGGGAAAGGAATATATTTCCAAACCATCCAAGGTCATCGGCGAAGGGTACTGTTGTTTTAAACAGTATTTTCGTCTGCGGGAACGAGAGTGTCGTCTCGCCTGTATTCGACATTGTTGCAAGTGTACCTCCAAAGAAGTTACCTACACCGATACCGAAGGTTGTAAGCGCAAGACCGGTAACGTTCTGGTTTGCACGAAGGGTTACTGTTAAAAAGCAGTAGATAAGTCCCATAAGAAGAGAGCCTATAATCGTGCAAATGAAGGGTATGAGAATGGTAAGTACAGGGTTCATAGTTTCAACTGAATGCTCGTAAAGGAAGGCTCCTGCCGCACCGCTTATACCGCCCACGTACATAATACCGGGTATACCCAAATTAAGATGTCCTGATTTTTCGGTGAGAATCTCACCTGTCGCTCCGTAAAGAAGGGGGGTTCCCTGCATAATAGCACGGGGAAGGAAGTTAACAACTGACGTTAAAAATGCACTCATTACTTTCTTTCCTCCTTCTTATGAAGCTTTATCTGATAATTGATGAAGAATTCACTACCTATGATGAAGAAGATAATAATACCCGCTATGATGTCCGAGAATGCTTTGTTGAGTCCCAAATCCGATGCAACCTGTCCTGCACCCTTTTGCATAAATACGAGTATGAAGGACGTTAAAATCATATAGATGGGGTTAAACTTAGCAAGCCAGGAAACCATTATAGCTGTGAATCCTCTTCCGCCTATCGTATCGGGGGTGATAGAGTGGTCAGAGCCCGACACCAGAAGGAAGCCTGCGATGCCGCAAAGGGCACCCGATATAAGCATAGTACGAATGATAACCTTCTTAACGTTGATGCCGACGTATCTTGCAGTGTTTTCACTTTCACCTACAACGGAAATCTCGTAGCCGTGCTTGGAATATTTAAGATAAATATAAACGATTATTGCAAGGAAAAATACTATGAGAATACTGAGCAAATACTTCTCTCCGAGCAGCGAAGGAAGCCAACCTACGTTTGTTCTTCCGTTTATCATACCTATCTGTCCCGAGCCCTTGGGTACCGCCCATATGTTAGAGAAGTATGATACTATCTGCATTGCAATATAGTTCATCATAAGTGTGAAAAGTGTTTCGTTAGTTCCCCAATTTGCTTTAAAAATTGCGGGAATAACGCCCCATATTGCACCCACAACAATACTTGCAACAAGCATTGTAGGAATCATAAGAGCATCGGGGATAACGCCTGTGAGCTTTAGCATACAAGCGGCGGCTACAAAGCCTCCGATAAGCGCCTGTCCTTCTGCACCGATATTCCAGAATCGCATTTTAAAAGCAGGTGTTACCGCAAGAGAAACACAAAGAAGCATCGAAAGTGCCTGCAGCAAGTTCCAGAAACGGTGAGGCGAGCCGAAGTTTCCTTCGTACATTGTAAGGTAAATCTCAAGAGGATTCTTTTCGGTGATGAGATAAGAAACTATTCCGCTGAAAACGAGTGCGATAAGTACTGCTACAATTCGTATTATCCAAGCTTTCCACCAAACGATAGAGCCTCTCTTTACAATATGGAAAAGAGGGTCGTGCTTTTTAATTTTAATTGCCATTGTTCTCGCCCTCCTTTTTAGTTTCTCCTGTCATCATTAAGCCAACCTCTTCCTTGGTGACTGTTCTGGCATCTACGGTACCTGTAATTTTACCTGATGCAATAACTATAATTCTATCGCAAAGGTCGAGAAGCACATCAAGGTCTTCGCCTACGAAAACGACCGCTACTCCCTTTTCCTTCTGCTCGTTAAGCAGATTGTATATCGTGTAAGAGGAGTTTATATCGAGACCTCTTACGGGATATGCCGCCATAAGCACCTTTGGCTTTGCGGCAATTTCTCTGCCAACAAGAACCTTCTGAACGTTTCCTCCTGAAAGTCTGCGTACAGGAGTCTTTACGTCGGGTGTTGCTACCTCAAGCTCGTCTACGATCTCCTCTGCAAGCTTTTTCGGCTGCTTTCTGTTGAGAAATAACGAGTGACCTTTTTTATAGCTTCTGAGCATCATATTGTCAACAATGTCCATACTTCCTACAAGTCCCATACCAAGACTGTCCTCAGGAACGAAGGAAAGTCTGACACCCAGCTCTCTTATCTGTTCAGGTGTACGGCGACGGAGATTAAAGCTCTCACCTTCGGGAGAAACGTATCTTATCTCACCATCGGTGAGTGGCTGGAGACCCGCTATTGCTTCAAGAAGCTCCTTTTGTCCGCTTCCCGCAATGCCGGCGATACCTAGAATTTCACCCGATCTTGCAGTGAATGAAACATTGTCGAGAACCTTTACGTTATCCTCGTTCACTGCACATATATTATTTACGACCAGACGGTCGGAGATGTCGTGAGGAGTGGTGCGGTTGATATTAAGAGATATTTTTTTACCAACCATAAGCTCTGTGAGCTCTGATAGCGAGGTGTTTGCAGTTTCTACGGTGGCTACGTGCTCACCCTTTCGAAGAACTGCTACTCTGTCTGAAAGAGAAAGAACCTCGTTCATTTTATGAGTTATGATGATGATCGACTTACCGTCGTCACGCATACGACGAAGCACCGCAAAAAGCTTTTCTATCTCCTGAGGAGTAAGTACCGCGGTAGGCTCGTCGAGAATAAGTATGTCGGCGCCTCTGTAAAGCACCTTAATAATTTCTACCGTCTGTTTTTCAGATACAGACATTTCATAAATTTTTTTATCGGGAGATATATCAAATCCGTACTTGCCTGTAATCTTAAGCACTTCGTCACGAGCGGCGGAAAGCTTGTATTTTTTATCCTTAATACCAAGAACGATGTTTTCGGTAGCGGAAAATACGTCAACAAGCTTGAAATGCTGGTGAATCATACCTATGCCATATTTAAAGGCATCCTTAGGTGATGCGATAGAAACCTCTTTATCACCTACGAAAATCTGACCCTCATCCGGATAATAAATACCCGAGATCATATTCATAAGAGTTGTCTTACCGCTTCCGTTTTCGCCAAGAATAGCAAGTATTTCACCACGTTTAACCGTAAGGTTAACGTCGCGGTTAGCTATAACGTTTCCAAAAGTCTTGGTTATGTTTTTGAGTTCAATTGCTATGCTCAAAATTATACCTCCCATATAGCAAGTATAGGCGAGGCAGAAAGCCTCGCCTTCAAACTTGCAATAATTACTTAATATGCGCTGTTAAGAAGTGTGATACCGTCGATGTTGATATCGAAGTAAGGAGCTGAACGGAACTTGGATTCATAGAATACGTCGTTTTCGATAACTTCTGTATCCTTTTCGTATGCAGCATCTGTATCAACGTCTGCAAGGTAAGAAGCAAGAGTTTCGCCTGCTACAGTGAATGTAGAAGCGTCGAATACGTTTACGTTACCTGCAATAAGGTCAGCCTTAACTGCATCAAGCTTTTCAACTGTACCTGCAGCTGCTGCCTGTGTGTTAACGTCTGTAAGAACTACAGAGCCTGTTTCAATTGTACCTGTCCAGTCAGCTGCGATTGCTTCGCCCTTAACTACAGAGTTTACAACGTACTCATAGTAAGGAGCCCAGTTGATTCTGGAGGAAACGATGAATGTGTTGGGGCATGCTGCAGCTGTTGAGCCGTTGTAAGAAACGTTGGGGATACCTGCTTCTTCGCATGCTGTGGGAGCGCCCATAGAGTCAGCGTGCTGGCTGATAAGAGCACAACCTTCGTTGATGAGCTTGGTAGCAGCTTCCTTTTCAGCAGCTTCATCATACCAAGAGCCTGTGAACTGTACCTTCATAGTAACTGTGGGGCATACGGACTTTGCACCAAGATAGAATGATGTGTATCCGGACATAACCTCAGCGTATGTGTACGCACCAACGTAACCCATAACTGCTCCCTCGGGAGTGATTGTACCTGCTTCGATAAGCTCGTTAAGCTTCATACCTGCAGCAACACCTGCAAGGAATCTACCTTCGTAGATAGAAGCAAATGCGTTGTGGAAGTTTGCAAGCTTTTCTGTGTGTGCCATAGTACCTGTTGCATGGCAGAACTCAACTGCGGGATATTCCTTAGCAGCCTGAAGAAGATAGGACTCATGACCGAATGAGTTAGCAAAGATGATGTTGCATCCGTCTTCTGCAAGGTCTACTGCAGTTTCATAGCATTCGTTGCCTTCGGGAATGTTGGTCTTAATAACGTACTGTTCGGGCTTAAGACCGAGGTTGTTCATAGCTTCCTTGAAAGCTTCAATGAAGTTCTTGTCATAGGTTGAGTTTTCATCGTGAAGACAGATAAGACCGAACTTAACGTCTTCAATTGTCTCAACACCCTTTTCTTCAGCATTTTCTGTAGTTGTACAAGCAACTAAAGAGAATGCCATAAGAACAGCAAGAACAAGTGCGAGTAATTTTTTCATTTTCTTTTCTCCTTGCCTTTTGGCATATTTATTATTGTAAAATATTTTTACAACTTGTTATTATTTTAACGAATTCGACACAAATTGTCAATAGTATTTTTAACTAATCATTGATTTTTATTTCTCATTCGTTGTAATTGTCTGTGTAACTTGACAAAATTCTTTTTTATGTTTATAATATCTTGAAACGCAAAAGTTTCATACCGTCGATTTGTCCATAAATGCCGTTGGAAATTTCATTGAACTTTACAACGGTTTAATATATCATTTTGATATGGGGGTCTTCAATGATTACGAGAATTTTGATTATACGTCACGGTGAAAGTGTTGCAAATTTAGAAAAGTTTTTTGCAGGTCAATCAAACATTCAACTGACAGAAACGGGCAAAAAACAAGCATGGTTTGCAGCAAATTCTCTTAAAGACTTACATATAGACAGGGTGTTTTCGAGCACGCTTGACAGAGCGTACGATACTGCTCTCCCTTTTGCCGAGGACAGAGGTCTTGAGGTTAAGAGAATACACGAATTCATAGAAAGAGATTGCGGCGATTGGACAGGCAAAAGCTTTGAGGACGTAGCAAGGCTGTATCCTGATGAGAGACGACTCTGGCAAGAGGACTACATAAACCTTAAAATGACTTCTTCTTCCGAATCTTCGAGAGATGTAATAAAAAGAATAGGCAACGCTGTGGATAAGCTTGCAGAGGAAAACGAGGGCATGACCATACTCGTTGCATCACACGGCGGCGTTATCAAGGCTCTCCCCTACTATTATTCCGACAATAAAACCGACGAGCTTTTCAATGCCACTCCCGTTCCTACCAACTGCTCTATAACCGAGGTGGTTTTCGAAAACGGAGTTGGCAGAGTAGAAAGATATTCCGACGATTCTTATCTTGGAGATTTAAAAACAGGAGCATTTATAATTTAACATATAAACGATAAACGAAAGGAAAAAATTATGAAAAAATCGATTAATGCATGGGCTTTCCCCGATGAAATGAGCTTTGAAGAGGTTTTTGCTACTGCTAAAAAGTACGGCTTTGAAGCTATTGAGCTTAACGTTGATGAAGAAAAGCGCGGCTGCAAGCACGGCTTCCATTTCAACACAACAGACGCTACTCTTGAAGAGGTAAAGGGACTTATCGCAAAGTATGGCATTGAGGTACAGAGCGTTTCCTGCTCACAGTATTGGACGGCAGGTGCTTTCGCAAGTCACAAGGAAGAGGAAAGAGACGAGGCTATAAAGATTCTCAGAACTCAGCTCAGATGTGCTAAGGCTCTCGGTGCTGACGGTATTCTCGTTGTTACATGTGTTGACCCCGCTATCGGTCTTATGAAGAGCATGGACAACACAATCAAGGTATTCCGCGACCTCAAGGACGAAATTGATGCAAGTGGAGTTAAGGTTGGTCTTGAAAACGTTTGGAACAACTTCTTCTCCTCTCCTCTCGACGTAAAATACGTTCTTGACGGAATCGACAACAAGAACGTTGGTATCTACTTCGATATCGGTAATATGCTCGAGTTCTCCGAGTCCGAATGGTGGATCGACGTTATAGGCAAGAATATCGTTAAGGTACACATCAAGGATTTCAAGAGAGCAAGTATGTATCACAACGGCGGTACGTTCTGCAAGCTCCTTGAGGGCGACGTAAACTTCAAGGCAGCTATTCCTATGCTTAAAGCAGCAGGATATGACGGAACAATGACCGCAGAGCTCTTCCCCGAGGCTGACACTAACCTCGACGAGTTCTACACAGAAATTTCCACCGCTATGGATAAGATAATGGCAATGTAAATTTTCACTTGACTTTTCAAAAAAAGGGAGTACAATAACCGTTGGTTATCGTACTCCTTTTTTGAGGTGTTATTATGAAAGAATTTACTCATTTTATAAAGCAAAACGCCGTTTTCGTCATTTCTTTTTTCGCGGCGATTATAACTTCCTTTATCATCACTCCCGACAAAGAATATATGGGATACATAGACTACAAAACGATAGTCTGTCTCTTTTCCGTTCTTGCTGTAGTCTGTGCTCTGAAAAACGTTAATTTCTTCTACCTTCTTGCGGTAGACATAGTAAAAAAATTCAAGAACCTGCGTACTGCTGTTACGGCGCTAATTTTCGTAACTCTTATCGGCTCAATGTTTATTGCAAACGATATGGCGCTTCTCACATTTCTCCCCCTTGGTTATCTTATGCTTCATACAACGGGCAACGAAAAGCATATGGCTTTCGTGTTTATAATGCAGAACATTGCGGCAAACCTCGGCGGAATGCTCACACCATTCGGCAATCCTCAAAACCTTTTTCTTTACACGAAGTTTGAGATTCCAAACGGTGAATTTGTTTCAATAATGTTTCCAAGCTTTCTTCTGTCGATAATTCTCATCGGGCTTCTTTGTCTTACGCTCCCTAAAACCGAGCTTGTGCTTAACGAAAAGAAGGTAAGAGGTAATAAAAAGAGGACTTTCGTTTACCTCATACTGTTTGCTTTGGCAGTGCTTATAGTTTTCAGAGGTATTCCATATTTGCTCGGCGGCGGAATTATATTCGTATCCCTTCTCTTCCTTGACAAGAAGGCTCTTAAAATGGTAGACTACCCTCTCCTTCTCACCTTTGTTTGCTTTTTTATTTTTTCGGGTAATCTTGCGAGAATAGATGCAGTTAAAGGCTTTTTTGAAACGCTTCTTGCTAAGGACGAGCTTATCGTCTCAGCACTCTCCTGTCAGATGATAAGTAACGTTCCGTCGGCTATTCTTCTCTCGGAGTTTACCAAAAACTACGCCCCCCTACTTATCGGTGTAAACATCGGAGGCATCGGCACTCTTATCGCTTCTCTTGCTAGTCTTATAACCTTCCGCGAATACGTACATCATAATCCGGGAAAGAGCCTTTCTTACATAGCAAAGTTTTCGTTTTACAATTTCTCAATACTTGCGGTGCTTGTAATTTTTGCTAAAATTATATAGACTGTTAAACCATTGTTAATATTTCCCGTTTATAATTTATACGAGGTGATATATTGAACAATCTTAAATATAAATTTGCTATGTTTATGCAAGGACGTTACGGCACAGACGATTTTTATAAATTCCTTTTAGTTGTGTATACTGTCCTTTTAATAATTAACTGCTTTGTACACTCTGCAAGGATTTACCTCGGGTTGCTTTTATTACTCGTGTATATCTTTTTCAGAGTGTTCTCGAAAAATATTTCGGCAAGGCAGAATGAGAACGCAAAATATCTGGTTTTAAAGAGGAAAATAAGTAACTCTTTTCAAAATCTGAAAAAGCGTTTTTCCGACAAAGAACACGTTTACAGAAGATGTCCTCATTGCAAAGCGACTCTGCGATTCCCGAGAAAAAAAGGAAATCACGATGCGGTATGTCCAAGATGCAGAAAAGAAATAAAAATAAAAATAATGTTTTGAAAAAATAACCACTGACTTTTTGTCAGTGGTTACAGCCTGTCGAAAAAAGCCCATCTCAATATAGTGAGATGGGCTTTTGGAATGTAAAAATGTTTTTTAAGAAGTGAAATAAAGAATAAAGCGAAGGAGCTTCGAGAAACTCGAAGTCTATGTTGTCTCTCCACTTTCGTATTGCGAACTTTTTAAGGTTCATGGCAGCAAATTTAAGCCTTACCCAATTTGAGACTTGGGCGAGACCTCTGTAATATGTATAACGCATAGCGTGTTTTTCTTTCGCATCGGCAAAGACACGTTCTATGGTCTCTTTGCGCCTTTTGTATAAGTCGGCATACTTCGGAGTATACCTTGCATCATCTGCAAGCTCTTCGTACCCCTTCCAAATATGTCTTGTAACAACCTTAGTAAAATCTTTGGAATGTGTGCAAAGATGCCTTGTAGGGCAATTCTTGCATATCTCGGGATTACTCTTGTATTCTCTGTATCCGTCCTTGTTAGTTGTGCTATATTCAAGTGTATGATATTCAGGACATATGATGCAATCGAAATGTTCATCATATACATATTTCCACCATTCATGTCCATTTTTCATTGTCATCGGTCTTTTGTATGCTGTGCTGAGTACTATGTTGTCATCAAATACTTTTTTGCAAATGTGCGGAGTTTTGTATGCACTGTCTGCTACTACTGTTTCTACTTCGGGGAATTTTTCAACTACTTTATCATATACATCGTCAAAAGCTACACTATCATGAACATTACCGGGAGTTACAACCGTTTCAAGAATATATCCGTTTTTGTCGCAAGCTGTATGTGCTTCATATGCAAACTGTCTTTTGTGTTCACCTTTTACAAACAAACCGCTTTCGGGGTCTGTTGTACTTTTGATGATTTTCTTCATCTTTTTGCGGCGAGCTAATTTCTTTCTTGATGTATTCTTGTCGGGTTTAGATGGCTTTGTCGGTTTATCATTATCGTCGTCAAAAGGTTTTTTGTTATGTTCTTCTCTGTCTGCGTTAACCTCTTCCATTAACTCTTTTGCATATCTTTTTGATGCAACAGGTACTTCTTCCTGTATCTTCTTTTTGTTGTTTGCATTAGCTTTTATGTGAGTTCCATCTACGAATACAGCTTGAGGAGACAAGTATCCCGCTTCTGCTATTTCATCAAGTATCCAAGTAAATATACTATCTACTGTTTCGCTTGTAAATCTATGCTTAAAGTTGTAACTAATAGTAGAAAAGTGAGGAGTTTCTTCTGTTAAGCTATATCCAAGGAACCAACGATATGCCATGTTTACTTCTACTTCGGAAGCCGTTCTTCTTAATGAGGGCAACCCGTACAAATGCTGGATTAATACCATTTTTACCAACACAACAGGGTCAACGCTTGGTCTTCCATTGTCTTCGCAATACAATTCTTCTACCATTTCGTAAATTTTACTAAAGTCTACTGCTGCATCTATTAATCTCAACAAATGATTTTCTGGTA
>JAZNYT010000123.1:0-2522 GCA_045594565.1 Eubacteriales bacterium | reverse complement strand
CTCGGGGCGCCTGACGGCAAGTTATAAGTTTAGGTGTGCTTCGCACAGTTATGAGTTGTTTTTGTTTGGCAATCATATCATAACGAAAGACGAAGTCTTTCTCATAACTCTAAACTCTAAACTCAAAATTCTCCTCTCTTGAATTAAAAATCTTAAATTAAGCCCTTAATTAAAATACTTTCTCTTTGCCTCGCCGAGAAGCTTGATATCAACGAGAATTTCGTCTATCTTATCGTTTCTCGTGTGCTTCCAGGGTGCCGCCATAAATCCTGCAACCGACTCTGCGGGAGCATAAGTCTTATAGTAGTCAACGGTATCGTCGGTGTTGTACTTACAGCCGTTGTAGGTTGAAGCGCAAGGTACTACCTTGTAACCGTCCTTTGTGAGAGGAAGCGCTTCTTTTCTGTAAAGCTCGAAGAATGGCTCGTCCTCTACGTAGGTGAGGTTCATATGAGCGTAAGGCTCCTTGCCGTAAAAGTCACGATAAATCTCGTAGTCGGCAATTCTTGTATAATGCTCCTCCTTGAAAGCGAAGTAGTGCCAAGGGGAGATAACTATATTCTCGTTTGAAATAGTTTCGCGGAATTCCAAAGGATGCTCGAAGGCGTTGTCCGACCAAATCCAAGGGGTAGCACCGAGATTTGATACACAGTCGCAGAGGAATTTTAGGTCATGCCAGAGAAGCTTTCCTCGGCGGAAGGAGATAAGTCCCTCACCGTGTCCCGTAAGTATCTGCGCATTTCCTTCTTCGTCCATACCAATATGTATATAGCGGGGCTTTTCGAAAAGGTCATAGACCTCGCATATAAGGTCGCGACATACGTCGTAGTATACCTTCTGTGTCTTGGTATTTCTCCAAGGACCGAGCCAAAGGTCGTGAGTTGCCGAGAAGTTGAGCTTGGGAATAAGCTCGATTCCGAGAGCGCGGAGTCGCTCAATCTCCTTCTTTACTCTGTAATAGCTCCAAGCACCCTCCACCGCAAGCTCGGGGTGGCTCTTCCACTCGATTCCCTCGCCGATATCAAGAACGATAGTGTTAAGTCCTTCTTTGGCGCAAGCGTCTACCAGCTTGTCCCAAGCCTCGTCATCGAAGTCGAGAGTCTCATATTTTTTAGTCCACATATTTACGCCAAGTGTTGCATAAAGCGCCCAAATCATAACTGTTCCTCCAAAATTTATTTATATTCTATTTTGCCACAGCTTCACACTTTTGTCAATATGAAAATTACCCTTTACAAAAGATGAAAAAAATGATAGAATAAGAAAGTAGGTTGACACTCGTTTTGACGAATAACGAAGTATTGCAGAAAATTACAACAAAAAAATTGGGCTATGAAAATTTTTTGCAAGACGAGGCAAGAGGCAAAAAGCAAGACGACGGCTTACTTCCCTGTAAGGCGAGTCGCTTTTTGACGAATAACGAAGTATTGCGGAAAATTTACAAGCCCAAAAGGAGATTTATTATGAAAAGAATATTTATTTTAGCGCTTATACTTATACTCACTCTCACCTCTTGCGCTACTGTGGTAAAAACAAAAGAAGTAATGGAGGACGTGAAAGCGCCTGTTACCGAAGAAATAAAGGAGTCGGAAGAAGCTCCTCAGATACCCACAGTGCCTCAGGATACAGCCATTCCCGTAACGCCCGAGACCACTATAAATCCCGAAGAAGTGGAAGCTCCTGATGAAAAGCCCGAAGATCCCCAAGCACCCGTTGAGTCTGCCAAGCCCGAAGGTGAAGACACAATTATTCTCGACGAAAACGAGACTCCCGCTATCGAAGTTAATTTTGAGGATATTACCGAAGAAGATCTTGAGGATATCCTCAATGCAATCACAGGCGGAGAGACAATAGAGTTTCCCGTAATACCTATTGAGTAAGAAAAAGCACCCGAAAGGGTGCTTTTTTATTGCAAATGGAAAGTTGAAAATGGAAAATTGAAAATTTCGGATAATTTACAAAGCAAATTTTCAATTAAATTTATTCAAGGGGTAAGGCTTTTTACAAAAGTCCTCCCCCTTGCACTCCGACTCACTGCGGTTTCGCACACTGCTCAACCTTCGTTCCCTGTATGGCTTGAATTTTCGTTCGCTACGCTAATTCGCTTCACGACGAAAATTCCTCGCACACCCCACGAAAACTATAATAAAATATTTTTCGCGAGAAAAATTTACCTTAATTTTCAATTTTCCATTTTCAATTTTCAATTATAAAAGAAGTGTAGCCTTTATCAAAGACTACACTTTCTATCTTTTGCAAATACTATTTCATTTCGCTTTTAGCCAAAATATCAAGCTTATAAAAAAGCGACGAGATTTTGAGATAAAATCGCGTATATAATGAATAATGAATATTGAATAATTTCGGACAATTTTCCTTTCGGAAAATTCACAATCAATTGAAAATTTGCTTTAGCAAATTAACCTGAATTATTCATTTTTCAATCTTCAATATTCATTCTTCAATAAAAGACCTTCGGCTTTCGCCGAAGGCTTTTTTAGCCAAAATATCTAGCTTTTTTC
>JAZNYT010000122.1:0-2140 GCA_045594565.1 Eubacteriales bacterium | reverse complement strand
TACCGAAGTTGAAGACTCCCCTACCACGGGAGGCGAGGCAGAGAACGGCGAAGCTGACGAGAATGCTACGGAAGAAGTTACAGACGACGGTGAGAATGACACTCCCGAAGAAGTCAAGCCCGAAGAAAAAATCACAATCCGATACAACCACGAGGACAGGGAATTTACCCTTGACGAGCTAAAGACCCTCGCACAGAAGGGAATGAAGTTCGACGAGGTATCCGAGGACTTGAGGTTGAGCAAGGAGATAGCGACAAGGCTTGGACATCGCAACATATCCGACATGGCAAGAGCCGTCGATGCCAACGAAATCAAGAAGAGAGCCGATGAATACATAGACGAGGGAGTACCTGAAAAGCTTGCCAAAAGGCTTGCGAAAGAGGACTATGAGAAGGAAAGCAAGAACATTGTCCGAGAACAGGACAAGCCTGCACCTGAGCCTGAACACACCGCCACTGTAGGAGATGTTATCAAGGCAGAGGTAGCTGAGTTCAGCAAGGCTTTCCCCGAAGTAAAGAAAATCCCCGACGAAGTATTCAAAATCAAAAATGAAAAGGGTCTCGGACTTACGGCGGCATACGGAGTATATTTGAGCAACAAGACGCAGTGTGAAAGTAAGGCACTCAAGCAGAAGGCGGAAGTTGGGAAGAAGGCTCCCATTAGGTCGGCAACGTCACATGGTGGTACGGCTCAGAAAGCCGCAGACCCCTTCCTCGCAGGCTTCAACGAGGACTAAAAAAGAAGTCTCCTTCTGTTAGTGCCATGAACAGAAAGGAATTAAAAATATGGCAGTTAATTATGCATCCAAATATTCAAACAGTGTAGACGAAAGATTTGCGAAAGAATCGCAGTCCAAGCTCGGTTGTAGCGGCAAGGTAGATTTTACAGGTGTCAAGACTGTCAAGGTTTACTCTTTCCCCACGGTTGAACTTCAGGACTATGACAGAACAGCGGCTTCCAACAGATACGGCGTTCCTGCCAACCTTGAAGATGCCGTACAGGAAATGACGGTAACCAAGGACAGAGCTTTTACATACACCATCGACCGCATGGACAGAGACGAGACACAGATGACACACGATGCAGGCAAGTCACTTTCCCGTCAGATTTCCGAGGTTGTTAAGCCTGAAATCGACAAGTACACCTTTGGTGTTATGGCGACTGCGGCAGAGGCTGCAGGTGGAGTGAAGACCGCTTCCATCACCAAGAGCAACGCATACGAGCTGTTCCTTGGCGGTACAGAGTTTCTCGGTGACAACCTTGTTCCCGATAAGGGCAGAATTGCGTTCTGTTCGTACAAGTTTGCAAATCTTCTCAAGCAGGATTCCGCTTTTGTGAGATACGGAGATGCTTCTCAGGCGATGCTTCAGAGAGGCGAAATCGGTGAAGTCGATGCAATCAAGATTGTAATGGTCCCTGCATCCCGACTCCCCGAAAACACCCACTGCATCCTTATGCATCCCTCCGCTTGTGTGCAGGCTATGAGACTTCAGGACTACAAGACACACGACAATCCTCCCGGAGTAAACGGCTGGCTCATCGAAGGCAGAATCGTTTATGATGCGTTTGTATTTGATTCCAAAAAGAACGGAATCTACGTTATTAAGTCAAGTGCGACTTAACTTCCTATGACTCTATGAGGGGAAGGGGTTTTTCCCTTTCCCTCTACTTTTATTTTATCGGAGGTAATATGACACTCAAAGACATATGCGACATGACGTTACAGCTTGTCAATCAATACTCTATATCGGGCAAAGAGATTCCCGACACTTACAATGCACAAGCAGACTATCTGAGGCGCATTCCGGGACTTGTGAATGACTGTCTCGTTTATCTATATACCAATGCGATACCACAGGTTGCGCAGTATATTTTCCGCAAGGAGAAGGGGGATACTGCGAGCGGAGAGTTTGACGAATACGAGCTTCCCATGAATTTTTGCCGTCCTTACGGGTCGAGTGTACCAAAGCTCAGAGGCAAAGAATTAAGTGTAAACAAATACAGGTGGGTAGCAGGGAGAAGGCTTGCGATAAGTCCTGAAATTGAGGGGCAGATAACCGTTGACTACTACCGTTATCCTATTCTGTTCTCGGAAGTCGGAGGCCAAGCGGTCTTAGGAAGACAAGTTAAGGTGACAACT
>JAZNYT010000121.1:0-60460 GCA_045594565.1 Eubacteriales bacterium | reverse complement strand
GCTGTACAAAGTACAGCGACGCCTTCGCACTCCGCTTTTTTTACCTCAAAATTTCTTCGCTTTTTGTGTCAGCTGAGCTTGGTATTTTGGCTTTTTATGGGAAAAAACTTTTTGAAAAAAGTTTTCTCTCATACTCTCTTTCAAAAATTTTTATAATTATTTATTATAGTTTTCGTGGGGGTACAAGGGGGAGTGCTTTTATAAAAAGCATTTCCCCTTGAATAAATTCAATTTTCTATATATCTTTCGTTATAAAACAAATACTGCTGTGCGACGCCGCCCCACTTGCCAAGGTCTGGGGTATCACTAAAGTAGCGGGAGAAAACCTTTTTCATCCATACGTCGATGGGCACACATTCAAGTCTGCCCATTCCGTAAAGGAGGGTACAGGCGGCAACCTTGTCACCCACGCCTTTTATGATTTTAAGCTTCTCTCTTGCCTCGTCTGTAGAGAGCGCGAGAAGTTCTTCCTCGTTAATTTCGCCCGATACAAGACGGCTTGCCGCATCAAGTATGTATTTTGTCCTGAAACCGAGACGGCATTCCTGAAGCCCCTTTTCTCCTGCATCGAGAAGTGCCTCGGGGGAGGGGAAGGAATAGTAGGTCTCACCGTCACACACGAAGGCTTCACCGAAGCGTCTTGATATTTCGGCGACGTTCTTTTTTATTCTCGGAATGTTGTTGTTCTGTGATATTATAAATGAAATAAGTGCTTCAACGAAGCTTTGCTTCAGTATTCGTATGCCGAATCCTCGTTCTATTGCTCTCTCAAGAGCCTCCCTTTCTCTACCCGAAAAAGGCGAAATGAAGCTTTCTGCCATATCAGCGTATGAATGATACGGGTCGAAGAAGCTATCGCAAGGCTCTTCGGAAAAATATTCTATATGCCCAAGAGTGTCAGCCTTTGGAATTTTGAGAAGGCTTTTACCTACAACTCCCGAGATAAAATCACCGGACTCTTCGAATCGGAAGCATTGACCGCAGTCGAAGGTCTTGAATGGAGAGAAAAGGTCATTTTCTGACAGCATTATTTTTCTTTTTATTGAAATTTGGTTAAGTGTTTTTTCTTTTAACATAAGCTTTCTATTGATTAAATAACAAAAATGTGATAGAATCGAATCAAAGATTTTAACGGAAGGAAAATTATATGGAAAAAATTTATACAATACCCGTCAACGACGCATTCAACGTACAGGACGGATGCCCCTTTTGCAGAATGTATAAAACCCTTGAGGATAATGAGCTTGATATAATTCTCGGCGCATCGATGATGGAGCCCGATATCAGAATAGAAACCAATAAGCTTGGTTTTTGCCGTGAGCATTATGAAAAGATGTTCGGTATGAAAAACAGACTCAGCCTTGCCCTTATGCTTGAAAGTCATCTGGACGAGGTGATAAAAGGTCTCTCGGGAGGCGGTCTTTTCAAGGACAAGCTTACCTCTGCGAACGATTACCTTTCCTCTCACGCCACTACCTGCTACGTTTGTAAGAGAATCGAAAATAACTTTGAAAAGATGATAGAGTGCGCGGTCATTCTTTGGGAAACCGACGAGGAATTCCGCCGCAAATTTGAAAATACTCCATATTTTTGCATTCATCACTACGAGAGAATGCTGAAGACCGCTGCTACCTTCGTTTCAAAGAAGAAGCGCTCGGATTTTTATGCAGCTGCTTCAAAAATAGAAAACGCCTATCTTGAAACTCTCAAAGAGGACGTTTCGTGGTTTTGTAAAAAGTTCGATTACCGCTATGATGCGGAGCCTTGGGGTAATTCAAAGGATGCGGTTGAAAGAGCTATAAAGAGTATCTATCACTGATCCTCTTGAACGTCATAGCAAAGCTTCATAAGGCTGTCTCCCATATAAACGTTCTCAACGCTTACCTCTTTGCCGGGAATTGAAATCTCGGCGTTAGTGAAGTTCCAGAAGCCTTTTACTCCCGCATTTGCAAGGACTGTTGCAACAGACAGAGCTTCGCTTTTGGGGAGAGTGAGTATTGCGATATCAACTCTGTTCTCAAGACAGAAGCGATGGGATTCGGCAATGTTCTTTACGGTAATTCCCGCAACCTCGGTGCCTACTACGTCAGAGCTTACGTCAAAGAGTGCAACAAGGTCAACTCCGGAGCGTGTGAGTGTCGTATGATTGGCAAGTGCCTGCCCCAGGTGTCCTACGCCTACTATTACTGCAGTGAAGCGCTTCGTAACACCGAGTATCTCGGCAAGGTTATCGCGAAGGGTCTTGACGTTGTAGCCGTAGCCCTGCTGACCGAAGCCACCGAAGCAGTTAAGGTCCTGCCTTATCTGCGATGCTGTAACGTTTATAAGCTTTGACAGATCCTTGGAGGATATTTTTTCAATGCCGTTTCTGGAGAGGTCCTCAAGATGTCTGTAGTACTTTGGAAGCCTTCTTAAAACAGGAGTTGATATTTTTTTATCATTCTTCATTTTTTGTATCTCCTTGAAAAAAATTGGAGGATGGAATTATGAAATTTCGTGAATAGTGTGATTTATGACTTGTATAAAAATGTGCAAGTTTTGCACATTTTTAACAGGGTTTTCCACAGATTTTGCCCTAAAAATTCCAAAAAATACCTTATTTAAAGACTTTTTGAACAAAGTTTTCCACAATCTGTGGGAAACTTTGTTTGCATTTTCTTGCGAATTTAATTTACGAATTTATCATTTACGGGGTTGGCGTTTAACGTAATATCGGCAAAATTTGAGCTTAGAAATTCGTAGTAGCCTTGGGATGCAATCATAGCTCCGTTGTCACCGCAAAGGGAGAGGGGAGGCATAAAAAGGGCTACGTTTTTCTTTTTGGCAAGAGAAGCGACTGTTTCTCTTATGTGGGAGTTTGCACTGACGCCTCCTGCAAGCACAAGAGCAGGAAGTCCGAAGTCGTCTATAGCGTGAGAGAGTCTGTTCTCGATAGTATCGCATACCGCTGCAGTGAAGCTTGCGGCAACGTTTTCCGGATTTATTTCTTCTCCCTTTTGCTCTGCATTGTGTAGATAGTTTATAACGGCAGTTTTGAGCCCCGAATAGGAAAAGTCATAGGGTGCGTCTTTGACGGTAGCACGGGGAAAGAAAATAGCGTTTTTGTCGCCTTTTTTTGCGAGAGCGTCCATTTCGGCACCGCCAGGGTATCCTATACCCATAACTCTTGCTACCTTGTCAAAGGCTTCTCCGGCTGCATCGTCTCTTGTGATGCCTACGGTTTCGTAGTCGGTGAAGCTGTTTACCTTGAGAAGTGAGGTATGTCCTCCCGATATGACCAGAGCAAGGAAGGGCGGTTTTAAATTTTCGTGAGCAAGATAGTTTGCCGCAACGTGTCCCCTTATGTGATTTACTGCTACAAGAGGCTTGTGTGATGCATAAGCAAGGGATTTTGCAAAGTTTACGCCCACAAGAAGCGCGCCTACGAGTCCGGGTCTGTAGGTTACGGCTATAGCGTCTACGTCTTTTATTTTTAAATCGGCTTCAAGAAGTGCATCCTCGGTAAGAGAGCTTATTGCCTCGATGTGAGCGCGTGATGCTATTTCCGGTACAACGCCGCCGAAGCGCTTATGCATTTCTATCTGGGAAAGTATTTTACAGGAAAGTGTTTTCCTTCCGTCCTCTACGACTGCAACAGAGGTTTCGTCGCAAGAGGATTCTATAGCAAGTATCTTCAAAATTTCAGTCCTTATTAAAATAATAGTTCATTATGACGGCATCTTCCTTTGGCTTTGAATAAAAGCCGCGTCTTATGCCGACGTTTTCAAATCCGCATTTCTCATAAAGACGGCGGGCGGGCGTGTTGGATTCTCTTACCTCAAGAGTTACGTAGTCAAGCAAGAGACCGCGACTTATCTCTGTGGCTTCTCTTACAAGGGCTTCTCCGATGCCGAGTCCTCTTTTTTCAGGATGCACTGCAACGTTTGTTATACTGCCCTCGCCCGATACGGCGTAGAGCCCTATATATCCCAGGACCTCGTCCTCTTCGAAGACAAGAAAGTGAGAAAACGGGTTTTCTATAGACTCTATGAAGGATTTTTCACTCCAAGGGTCGGAAAAGCATAGCTTTTCTATTTCTGCCGCCGCCGCAGCATGCCTTTTTTCAAAAGACTTTATCATAATAATTATAGGCCTTTTACAAATTCCTTGAGCCAGATTTTCAGATCTTCTCCTATTTCCTCGTGCTTGATTCCAAAGCATATACCTGCCTTGAGAAGTCCGAGCTTTGAGCCCATATCGTGATGGGTTCCGGGGTAAGCATAAGCCATCATACCCTTTGTTCGGGAAAGCTGACACATAGCGTCTGTAAGCTGAATTTCACCGCCTGCTCCGGGTGCAAGATTTTCGATAATGGTGAATATTTCGGGCGGAAGCACTACTCTTCCGAGGATAGAGTAAAGTGACATTATCTTGTCGGGAGAGGGCTTTTCTATCATATCTGTGCAACGGAATATATCCTTTTCGACCTCATCAAGCTTGAGCGAGCAGTACTTCGTAATCTGCTCGGGACTTACTGCTTTAACACCGGCAGTACCGAGTCCGAAACGCTCATATATTTCGATAAGGCTTTTCGTTGTGGGATAGTCTGCTTCGATAAGGTCGTCACCGTAAAGCACCGCAAAGGGCTCGTTACCTACGAATTCCTTGGCGCAGAGCACCGCGTGGCCCAGTCCTTTAGCCTCTTTCTGACGTATAAACGTAATGTTCGCAATATTTGCAATGGCGCGAAGCCTTTCAAGCTCCTCTGTCTTGCCCTTCTTTTCAAGGTGACGCTCGTATTCGGGAGAGTAGTCGAAATAGTCCTCGATACACTCTTTACCTCTGTTGGTGATGATAAGTATATCTGTGATTCCCGAGTTTACTGCTTCTTCTATTTGATACTGCATGACAGGCTTGTCAACTATAGGCATCATTTCCTTAGGAACTGCCTTTGCCGCAGGTAACATTCTGGTACCGAGTCCTGCCGCAGGAATGACCGCTTTTCTTACTTTCATAATGAGCCTCCTTGATTTTGTTAAAATTTAACCATCTCCGAATATTATATAATAATAGAAGGCTTTTGTCAATCCCCGAAGTATAAAAACAGAATTTAATTTTAAGTTTTGGTTTACATTTTTTTGAAGTTATGGTATAATGAAAAAAACACTTTTTAGGAGACGAAAAATGAAAAGAATTTTATCGTTTATTCTTCTTTTGGTGATGGTTCTGTCTCTCGTTCCTATGGCGGGAAACGAGATGATCCTTATCTCACCTAAGCCCAATACTGCGATTTTTCAGGACGTAAAGGCTGAAGATTGGTATTACGGCGACGTAATGAGCGCTTATGAAATGAAGCTTATCGACGGTAAGACCACCACAAGCTTCTTACCTAACGATAATATGACCTATGCCGAGGCAATAAAGCTTGCCGCTTGTATGCATCAGCTTTACACTGCAGGCTCTGTCACACTCGATCATACAGGCGTTACTCCATGGTACAATACATACGTTGAGTACTGTAAGGAAAACGGAATAATTTCAAAAGAATATAACTATGGTGAGTTTGTTACGAGAGCAGGCTATATGGAAATATTCGCCAAAGCTCTTCCCGACGAAGCATTGAAAAAAATAAACAGTGTGCCCGACGGCACTATTCCCGACGTTGCATCCGAGAATGAATATGCCGAGGGTATATATAAGTTATACCGTGCAGGTATACTTGGTGGTGTTGATGCAGAGCACAACTGTGCGCCCGAAACCTCTATTAAGAGATGTGAGGTTGCGGTAATCGTTTCCCGTATGATGCTTCCCGAAAAGAGAATAAGCTTTACTACAGGCGATGACGAAACGATTCATACATTTGCCGTTTTCTCTGATGTTCATAACGCCAAGGCGGGCTTTGAAAACGTACTTAACAATATATTCTCCCTTACAAGAGATGGCAAGGATCTGGATGGTCTTTTCCTTGTAGGCGATATTGTTTATTATGCAAATCAGAACGATATCCCCTCGCCCTCCTTCTATGATATGATAAATGCAAACGAGAAGTACGTAAATCTCAAGAGTGCAGGCAAGCTTGCATTTGCTATGGGTAACCACGAATTCCCCATAAACGGAAACGACAGTGCGATTGCCGAGGCTTCAAGAAAGGTATTCGTTGAACAGGTGGGACAGGAGGTCGAAAGCCATCACGTATTTGAGGGCATTCACGTTATTACTGCAGGTCCTAACAATTATAAGGGCGAGCTTACCGCAGAGCAGGAGCAGTATGTTATTGACAACGTGAATGAGGCTCTTAAGGACGGAGAGGACAAGCCTATATTCCTCCTTATACACCATCCCGTTGATGGCACTCTTTATGGCTCAGGTTCCACTAGACATTCCGAAAAATTTGAGAACTTTGTAAAATCACAGCCCCGTCTTATCGTAATAAGCGGACATATGCACTATCCCACCTCCGACCCCCGTTCAATCTTGCAGATACCGGGCGGTTCTACCTTCATATATTCAACCGCTATTGTTGGAGGAAACAGGCTATCTCTTCCCACCGCTACCGAGAGACATGACAAGAGCTATCCTTCTCAGGGTATCATAATTAAGGTGAACAGTGAAACAAGCGTTGTAACTTTAAAGCGTTTCTACGTTGATTCAAATGAGCCCACGTATCTTGAAGGCGGAGACTGGACTATTGATATTTCCGCAATGGTAAAGGAAAAAGGTCAAGAAAATCCTGACAAGGACGTATACAAGTATACTAACTCAAGAAAAGAAACAAGTAAGGCTCCCGTTTTTGCTGAAGGCGCGGCTCTTACGGTAACGAAGGTTTCGGAGGATAGCGTTACAATTTCCTGCCCCGCAACACTTCTTGATGCAGATGAGAACAACAATGCAGTATATCACAAGCTTGAGCTTATAGAAAAGAAGAGTGGCAAGATTATTGAAACACGTAAGCTAATAACCGACTATTTCTTGAAGAATAAGAGAACGGCTTACAGCTATTCGTTCTTTGGACTTGAGCCGTCTACAGAGTACACCTGCAGAGTAACACCCAGCAATGCCTGGTACATCGATGGTGAGACTATTTCGGTAGATTTCACCACGTTAACACCTAAATTTGCACCCGTAGCACTAGACGAGAGCAATACTGTAAACTGCCACGTTTTCGAGTCTGAGATAGATATAAATTATTCCGACTTGAACGGCGGTATCAAGGTTGGTGCATCTGCGTCGGGTAATATCAGATTCGTAGCAAATATCAAGAGCCCCGGAAAATACAGACTTCTTCTCAATGCATCGGGTACAGGCGGTGAGCTTGAGATTACAGTAAGCCGTGCAGAAGTGGAAGAAACAGAAGAAAAGCTTATAATAAAGAACAGCGTTGACGTTGTAAGCGGTGAAAAGGTTGAAATCGGTACAAAGGACGAGAATACCTATAAGGACGTCGTTTGTCTCGATTTTGATGCAAGTGAAGCAGGGGATTACGTTATAAGATTCAAGAAGCGTAAGACCGTGTCACCAATCGGCATAAAAGGAATAACTGTTGGAAAACACGCCAACTGAATAGAGGTTTGATATGAAAAAAGTATTATCGATATTATATACGGCGCTTTGCCATTTCGCACTTGCATTTTCGGGAATAATAATATTCTTTTGGCTTTGCTTTCCCACACAGACCAGCTATATCGACCATAGCAATCTGACGGTATTTTGCAGATTTGCGGTTGTTTTCGGTGTTTCATCTGCACTCTTCGCATTGCCGAAGAAATTCCCATACGCTTTGAAGGTGGTGTTACACTTTATTGTGAATACTGCAGTATTCGTATTTGCTTTCGCCACAGTAAACGGCTTCAATCAGATGAGAGCCTTCATCTCGGCGGTAATTTTTGTAATAATTTACGCGGTTATATTCGGAATTAAATCACTTTTCGGCGCGATATCAAGAAAGCTTGAAAAAACAGAAGAATAAAAAATAAAAAGTGGAATGCTTATTGATTATTTCAATATTTATTCCGCTTTTATTTTTTTCTGTATTCGGTAGGGGATATTCCGTACGTTTTTTTAAAAACTCTGCTGAAGTAGAGAGGGTCGGAAAAGCCGCAGCTTTCTGCCACGTCACCTATAGTATATTTTGTTGAGGTAAGCATTTCACGGGAGATTTTCATCCTTATATCGTTTTGATATTTCTTTGGTGTGGTACCGATAGTCTCGGAAAATATATGAGAAAAACGACTTTTCGAATAGCCTGTTATATCGGCAAGGGTATCAAGAGAGATGCACTTGTTATAGTTTGAATTTATATAAGCGAGGGCAGGGGATATGGCCTCATAGTCCTTCTTTTCGTCGGGTGAGTAGTAGGCGTTTGAAATACAGTCTATCAACTCGATAAGCGCGGCACAGGCAAACCCTTCACGGCTTTTGGTATGGAATTCCCGTACAAGCTTGGAGAAGGTGTCGATAACGTTTTTATTTGGTTTTATGTGATATATACCGCTTTCAAGCTCGGCATCTCTCATAATTTCATCTGCCACAGTCCCTGTAAAGTGACACCATATCGTAGAGCTATCCGATGGAAAGGAATATAGCTGCTCCTCGTTCGGCGCATATATTATGATATTTCCCGGAGTAAGTGTATGGATAGCCTCTCCGTGAAGCGCTCGACAATCACCCTTTGTCAAGAGAATTATCTGGTAGTCGATTCGTCCCTTTTTTCTTATCGTCACATGCCCCCGTGAAACATTCTGAAAGCTGCAACTGTTGATTTTCAGGTATTTATCGGTTTTAAAATTGGTACTATCGTTTTTGTCTCCGTCGTATATCGTCATTATTCATTGCCTCCTCAAAAAGTATTATAATAGCATTTAGCATTTTTGTCCATATCAAAATTCGTTTTTTATATAGACTTTTTTATAATTTTCCGTTATTATTGTGACAGTAATAATATCTACCAGGAGAATAATAATGAAAAAATTTGCTTTTATAGGTGCAGGCAGTTTGCAATTTACAAGCAGCTGTGTCAGAGACCTTCTTACCTTTCCCTCATTTGAGGAATGTGAGTTTGCTCTTATGGACACAAACCCCGAAAACCTTAAAAATATAGAAAAGGTTGTAAATCGCATAGTTTTTGAAATGGGCAAGACGAAAAGCGTTGTTACTGCTACAACCGACAGAGCCACCGCACTTAAAGGTGCTGACGGTGTCCTTTGTACCGTTTTCAACGGAGATATCGACATTTGGCAGTACGATATCACAGTACCTAAGAAGTACGGCATCGACATAAACATAGGAGACACGCGAAGCGTTTCGGGCATTTTCAGAGCTCTCAGAAATATTCCTCTTATGATGGACATATGCAGAGATATTGAAAAGTACTGCCCCAATGCCGTATTCCTCAACTACACAAACCCCATGTCTATGCTCTGCGGCGCTATGCAGAAATATTCGGGCATCGAGGTTACGGGACTTTGCCACAGTGTACAGGGCACCGTAAAGATGCTCTCCGAGTGGCTTGGCGTGCCTTATGATGAAATCGTATATAAGTGTATGGGTGTAAATCATCAAGCATTTTATACAGTCCTTGAGCACAATGGCGAGAACCTTTATCCAAGACTCCGAAAGCTTCTTGAAGACCCCGAGTATTTCAACAAGGAGCAGGTGCGCAACGAGATGTTCTTAAAGCTCGGCTACTACGTTACAGAATCCAGCGGACACAACTCGGAGTATAACGCTTGGTTCAGAAAGCGTCCCGACCTTATCGAAAAGTACTGCACTCACAGTACAAACTGGAATCCCGGTGAGCACGCCTTCTCTCTCAATCTCCGCAAGGACAGAAAGGCTAACACCGCAAAGCAGTACAGCGACTGGCTTGAAAAGGACTTTGACAAGAAAAAGAGCATTGAATATGCGGGTGATATCTTCAATGCAAGACTGGGTGACGGAAAGCCCTTTGTCTTCAATGCAAACGTTATAAACAATAATTCTATTCCAAACCTTCCCTCAGACGCCTGTGTAGAAGTACCTGTGGTTGCCGACAGAATGGGCTTTAAGACCACTATAGCAGGACCTCTTCCCGAGCATCTTGCAATTCTTGTAAACACTACCGCACGCCTTGAATCCCTTGCGGTAGAGGCAGCAATGAAAAAGAGCCGCGAAATGGTTTATCAGGCGGTTTATATGGATCCTCTTTCCTCTGCGGTTTGCAGTATGGATGAAATAAAGAATATGTGTGACGAGCTTTTTGAGCTTAACCGAGAATTTTTAGGAGATTATAAATAATGATAGGCTATATGTTTTTAGCACTAGCTCTTCTGGCAGGCGCTACCAAGGGCTTTTGCGGTAAAAAAATAAGCACCGCTACAAAGGAATTCGGCGGTGCTGTAAAGGTTAACTTTATAAGAATGCTTTTCTGCATTGTTATAGGTATCGCGGTAACTCTTCTGAAAGGGGAGTGGGGGTACATAATACCCAATGGCACAGATCTGATCATTGCTCTTGTGTCGGGCGTTTTTACCGGCATATTCGTTGTAACCTGGCTTCTTTCGGTGAGGCGTAACGCTTATATGATGATCGAGATTTTTTTAACTCTTGGTGTTGCGATTCCTCTTATAATGTCGACTATCATCTTCCACGAAGCTGTAACGGTACGTCAGATAATAGGTATCGCAATTCTAGCGGTAGGCGTCTATCTGATGTGCCTCTATAATACCTCTCTCAAAGGCAAAATTACCTTTGGTGATTGGGCGCTTCTTTTGGCGTGCGGACTCTCCAACGGTGTTACAGACTTCTCACAGAAGCTTTTTATAAAGAGTAATACAGAAATGACCACATCGGTATTCAACCTTTATACCTACGTATTTTGCGCTATTCTTCTCGGTATATTCTGCCTTATCGTTAAGGGAAAGGTAAGTGAAAAGGGAGAAAAGGTAATAACTCCGAGGGTATTTACGTTTATTCTTATTATGGCACTCTGTCTTTTCGCAAACTCTTACTTCAAAACCGTTGCGGCAGGATACCTTGATGCGGTAAAGCTTTACCCACTCAATCAGGGCGGCGCACTTATTTTATCGACTCTTATGGCGGCACTTCTGTTCCGTGAAAAAATTACGCTTAACAGTATTGTGGGTACGGTTATTGCCTTCGCGGGTCTGCTTGTTATAAATATGTAAAAGGAAAAGCACTTCATTGAAGTGCTTTTTTTATGTGTCTTTTTAATATTTTTCTCCGTTGATAACAACGTTCGATTTACCGTCTGTTATAACGAGTTGTCTGCCGATTTCGTTTATGAAGAAGTTTTTTACCTCAAGACTTCCTCCACCGTTCATTATGAATGCATCGCCGTTTTTATCTGTGAAAACATTTTCCATAATCACCCTTGAGGTGAAGCCCTTCAAGGCTGCGGTGGTGCCTATGTATTTCTTTTTGTCGGTAATTGTACTGGTGGCGGTGCCTCTCATATATCTGCTTCCCTGAATACAGCGGAAGAAAACGCCGTTTAGATGAAGTCCCTCGGAATGAGCAAAATCAGTCGATTGCAAAGCATAGGCAACACTGCCGAAGCCGTGAAGATTTTCACATTTAACTTCCGAACTGCTACCGCAAACCTCTATAATTCTGTCTCCTCTCGAGTAAACGTCACGAACGATAATATCCGAAAGCTCATTTTCGGTACAGCTTCTCTTTACCGCACCGTTGTAGCCTCCGATGCTGATAGCACTCCAAGGGAGCTTCTTTTCTTCGGGGAGAGAGGGGTCGAGCACACAGTCAACCTTTACTCCCTTTATTCTTCTTCCGTCGTGGCAAATGAGTCTTAATACAGACTTTCTGCTGACGTTCACGCTGATATTTTTGATGATAAGGTTTTCTACCGAATCATCTTCGCATTCGGAATAGTATTTACCCTCCTGCATAGCTACCGTTATAAGCTCATCGCCTACGATACCGCTTATATTGTCGAAGGTTACGTTTTTGGCTTTTCCTGTAAGCACCGCACCTCCAAGGTCGGGGTATAGGGGGTATACACTAAACGTCACGTTTTTGACGGTTATATCCGACGAATCGGAAAAATAAAGTGAGTGCCAACGGGACCTCTTAATTTTAATGCCGTCCAGAATGAAGCTAGTTGAATTTTTCGCAAAAATAATTGCATTCTTCCTTATATCTATACCGAAATTTTCCGATTGTCTTTCTGTAAGACCATTGAAAATACCTCCGTCTATCTCGGCATTTCCTATACCGGAGATGAGGACGTTATGGGCATTTTGCAAAACGAAAGCGTTATTGTAGCTGTAATCTGCAAGACGAACAGATGCACAAAGTAAAAATATTTTCGCTTCGGAGGGAACGAAAATTGCTTCATCAAGCTCCCATACAGTAGTATTTGTTCTGGCGTTATAGCGCGGAATAACCAGTGCTTTTTTCTCTTTTACCGCAAATTCAAGGGCATTTTTTATCGTCTCTGCATCACTGCTTCCGAAGAAACGGCTATCATTTGGGGTAACGAACTCTTCCTCGTAATACTCCTCAAAAGAGGGGGTGAGTAGGTTGCCTTTTTTTTCGTCTATAAGGCATCTTACGATAGGCTTTGAAAGCTCTGCTTTGCCGGATGCTTCCGACACGAAAAGTCCGTCACAATCTGTTACCACCTTCACGGAAGTGCCCTTTGACTCAACTCCTCTGACGGTTATATCAAGAGGGGTAAAGGTGTCCTTTTCGTCGCCTATCACAACGGCAGAGGCATCGGCAAGGCAGATTACGTCTTTTATGATGATATTATAGGTTTCGCAAGGTCCGGAAGAAATTTTAACCGCAGAAGAGCACTC
This sequence comes from Eubacteriales bacterium, assembly GCA_045594565.1. Classification (GTDB taxonomy): domain Bacteria; phylum Bacillota; class Clostridia; order Oscillospirales; family SIG627; genus RGIG6353. Next base: position 47,666 of record JAZNYT010000121.1, on the reverse strand, counting down.
TGATTTCACACGGTTGATAATGTTTTCCGCTATTTCAAGTCCTCTGCCAAACATATACGACTCTTTACCGCGAAATTCTACCGCAAAACCTTCTGTCCTTGCAATAATATCGGATATAATATTGTTGTTGCATCCTTCAGAAAGGATAAGACCGAAGCGAGAGCCTTCGAATTTGAGCTTATCAACTCTTCCGTATCTTGCAAAATTAAGCTCAAGACCGCCTCCCGTAAAGGTAAGACCCGAAATTTTGAATTCCTTTACGTTGGAAAGATAAATTTCAGGGCTTTGGTCATCTGACGAAAGTACGGCACCTCTGAAACCGATGATAAAAATAGCACTTTCTTCTCCACCCAATGACTTGGTTTGGGGATTGTCTGCATTTGAGTTTTTAAAAGCGGTTTTTTTCGAGTGAACGGAAGCTCCGTCAATAATTACGGTTATTCCTTCGGGGAGATATACAGTTTTATCTAAATACCATTCGCCTTTCGGTATTACCACCGTTCTTATATCGGTTTTCACAGCCGCATCAATTGCCGTCTGAATAGAAACAGAGTGGGAGGGTGAGGGAAATTCTGTGGGTGAATAAAATAGTTTTTCCATTATCTTTATCCTCTACTTATCTATTATTTCGCCGTTTATACAAAGGCTTGAGTCGTCGCGCGCTACACTCTTCTCCAAAACGTTTCTTTCATTGAGGTTTTCTACTATAACCTCACAGTTACCGCTTGTAAAAACGCTCATATTTGCGCCGTCGATAAATACGTTTTTCACCTTCACCGTATTGAGTGTTTCAAGCGACCCGAAATACAGTACTGCAGGTGTTCTGCTTGCTTTTACGGTAAGGTCCTTGTCAGGATTCTTTTCATTACATTTGTAGAAGATACCACTTGCCTCCACATCTCTTACTTTTGCCGTAAGTCGTACGCAAAGAGCAGAAGGCGCATCCTTGTAGGCGTGAACGTTGGAAATCTTCACGTCGTCACTGCATCCTCCGAAGGCAACTCCGCGCATCGCTCTCGTATATACGTCTCTTACTGTTATATGAGCAAGATCGCCTATCTCGGCAGGAATTTTGTAAAAATATTCGTGTGAGCCGATAACCACGGCGGCATCGCATCTTTTTTTGTTTTCTGTTCTTGATACGTCCATAATGGTGTCAAGCACGAAATTATGCTCCAGATGTCTGTCCTGGCAAAGAAGTCTTACAGTAAACCATCTTCCGGCATCCGCCTTGACGTTTCTTATCACCATATTCAAGGTGTTGCAGTCCTTTCCTTCAACGTATCTTCCGTCGTTGCCGTCATTTCCTAGGTTGTTCAGGGCAACTGTATCGTCTCCTGTAACTCCGGTAATATTCTCTACAAGGAAGTTATGATTTCCTTGTCTTATGTCAACTCCGTCACGGTTGCAGAAATCCTCTCCGTTATCGAAATCAAGACCCGACACTCTTACCGTGTCACAATGTATGAAATAGGTTCCATACCATCTTGAATCGTGTATCTGGAAGTTTTCAAGCACCAGATTTCTGACATTGTTGAAAAGCACCGTTGCATTAGGTCTTTTGTCGGGAAGTCCGTAAAGGAAGCAGGTCTTCTCCTTGAGTCCGTTTTGCTTTCCGCCCGAAAGAACGGCATCGCCTACACCCATAAACGTCATATCGTGCTGCTCTTTTGCTATCGAACGGTCCTGTGAATCGTAAGCAAGAGAATTGATGAAAAGGTTTTCGTACATAAAATCCTTGTGCTTTATAAAGCAGTGAAGAAAAACAATGGTCATATAAGAAGGAATCTTAACTGCCTTTTCGAATATCCACTTATTACTTTCCGTTCTCTCATTAAAGGAAGGGATAACCACACAGTTTATTCCTTTCCGTGAGGCAAAATCAACTGCATTCTGTACTGTTTCGGCATCTCCTTCACCGAAAAATTCGGGAGCGTTCGGGGTAACAAACTGCCTCGAGGGAAGCTCTTCCTTCATAATCGGGAGAACTATTTCCATAACCTCTCCGTCGTAGAAATCACGGGTAGATTCCCCCACTTTTATAATAGGTGAAAATCCTTTTCCACAGTGAAGGTTCGAATAAAAGGTACCATCGTTTTTACCCTTTGACAAAACTGCATTTCTCTTGGATGATATACCTCTTACTGTGAGGTCGGAGATATCACAATCCCCGTTCTCTATTACAAGAGATGCACCATCGCTTGCCGTTTCGTCGGTCAGGTCTCGTATAACAAGGTTATATAAATCAGTTTTATCTGCACAAAGCACAAAGGCAGGAGCGCCACAGGTCTTCGCTTTCATACGGCAAAAGATTGAATTTGCGATTTCGGGCTCTTTTACAAGAACTCTCGTTTTGCCGCCAATGACCTTAATGGCTTCTTCTTTCGTTTCGGCATCAATTGATTCGGTAATTATATTGTTGCATCCTTCAAAAAAGGAAAGAGCGTTTTTCGAGTCCTTGAAAGTGAGCATTTGTATCTTGGAATATCGGAAGTGACGAAGGCTCACTCCTCCGCCCGAAAGAAAGGTTATTCCGGCAATACGGCAATCTCTGGCATTCTCTAAAAGTATCTGACAGCTTTCTGAAAGTCCGCGGAGAACGGCTCCATCTCGTCCGAGAATAAATATTTTATGAGCCTCACTTTTAAGAGAGTGGCTGCAGTTATAGTTTTCGTTTGCAAATATTACCCCCTCACTCTCAATAGTACAACCGTTTATTATGACGGTGAAGTAGTCGGGAAGCTTTATGGGAGACTTGACAACCCAGTTCTCACCGTTGTCCTTCGGTGGAATCACAATCACGCAAGTTTTATTTCTCTTAGCTTCAAAAACGGCTTCTTGTATTACTTCCGTGTCCGATAATCCCTCTTTTACAAAAGGCGATGTATATATTCTTTCCAATTTTGTATGTTCCTTTCTGTGTTTGTATTTATTCAATTATATCACTTTTTTATAAAAAGTAAATAGATTACAACAATTTTTCATTACATAGCGTGCTAAAAACACAGCCGACTTCGCGACTGTGTCTTTGAGATTCTTATAAAGGGACGGCTTCGAGTCCCCTCCATTTTATCTACAGAAACAAAAAAACAGGTCTACTGACCTGTTTTTTGAACGTCGTCTGTCCTCTAACAAATCACGCCGTAAGACGTGTATATCATCAATTTCGAAAGGAATTGTATATCGTCAAGACGGAGTCTTGTATATCATCATCGGGAAGCTTGATACAGCCTAAAGGTGATGAGATACACGTTTAAGCGTGATGATATGCACCTTCGGTGATGATACACCACCGCTTCGCGATGGATAAAAAAATACCAAGTCTCACGACTTGGATTTTTTGTCTAATTCCGACTAAATTGTAAATATATGTAGTTAAGTCCGAAGAAAAGTACACCGGTTTGATACTTAACAAATTGGAATTTATTATATAATACACCAAGCGAGCAACGGTATGTAGCAACTTAATAAAACAAGCCGTTGCCAAAGACCGCCGTATCTCAAAACAGTATTTACGAACTTTTCTTTCTCGCCCATAATGAAAAAACAAAAAAATATAAAGGAAGCAATAAAACTTACGAGTGAGATTACTCCTACAATTATATTTGAAGTTTGAAACTGCATTATTGCCAAAAGCAACGGCACAATGAGTAATGTTATAAATCCGATAGCAGAAGCTCCACCGTGAATTTTCGTAATAACATCTTCGTCTTGCCTACTTTCATTTAACGGACATAACCCTGATATGATTTCACAACCAATTCCGTATATTGCAAGCAAAATCCATATTATTATTGATAAACAGCAATTATTTTCCCGATACAATGCATACGGAGAAATGCAGAAAACAATACCCGATACGATGCACCAAATGTTGTATATCCATTTCACAGGACTTTGACGCGAACCAAGAACGGAAAGAGCCATTTCTTTATGTTTATATTTAGGATAAAAATGTGCAAGCATCAACGGTAGCAAGCAATCTACCAAAAGAATAATACTCCATAATATTTTCATATATCTCAACCCTACAAATTCTTATTTTTCTAAATTCTGTTTTGCAGTTTTACAAGAAGAAATAATCATTACCCTGAGCGAACCGCATTTGGAAGAAAGCGATTTAAAGGAAGGTTCGTCAATATATTTTGTTCTATATAACAGTTCAAGCCAATATCTTGTTTCACTTGCTTCCTTTAATGCGATTTCGAGTTTTGATATAAAATCCTTTTTTCCTTGTGCGTACTGTGCCTCGCGGATATTCGCTCCAATACTTGTACCACTTCGTTCAAGCTGGTTTGACAAAGAATAATGTCCTTTTATATCATCTGTCAGTTTTAATATTTGAATTGCAAATTCTGTTGAAATATCAGCAAGTTTATTTTCAGCCATACTATCACATCATTTACTCCGATTGTACCACACAGTTGCAAACTTTTCAATGAAATCGCGCGAGCGCGATGAAATCCTCACTCCGTTCGGATGAAATCTGCTTTGCAGATGAAATTAAATCCGTCCTTATCTCCCGACAAAGTCGGATTTCATCACGGAGTGATTTCATCCCACCGCAGTGGGATTTATTCCGTCTGTAAGGACGGATTTAGTTGAAAAGAACCCACACTTGTCGTAGACAAATGTGAGTTCTTTTCTGGGGTGAGTGATGGGATTCGAACCCCCAATAAAATGCCGTATATAAGGCTAAATCAAGCCTACTACATCATTTTTACATTATTTGTTGAAAAAATCGTTCAATTTTGACGCATATTCTTTCTGTCTCGCTTGTCTGATATGAGTGTAAATATCCTGCGTCATTGCTATCGTACTGTGTCCCAAAAGGTACTGTGCATCCTTTGCCTCAAGACCTGCCTCAAATAGAATAGTAGCGTAACCGTGTCGTAGTTGATGTGCGGTAACAGTCGTGTTATTTCTTCTTTGCCACTGCTTCCATTTTCTTGTAAGCATTGAGTCGTGCCACATCTCCCCCTTGTTGTTTGGGAAGATAAGACCCGTCTTTGACTTGTCAAGTCTTTCGGCAAGCTTGTCAAGAAGAACAACGTCTCTGAAACCTGCTTCGGTTTTTGTTGATTTAATGTATGGTTTATTTTCCTTAAAGCCAACGGCTTTATTGATGTGAATAATTTTCTTCTCCCAGTCGATATCCTCATACGTTACTGCAAGTGATTCACCACGTCTGCAGCCGGTATAGAGAAGGAAGAAAGGGAGTAGCCAATCACTGTTCTCCACTATTTCAAAATCAATGTCGGTGGGGAGCTCTCTTTTTTTCTTAGGGAGTCCTTTGGGGAGCTGAACGGCAGAACAAGGATTGTGCATTATGTCTCCGTTTATAATTGCTTTATTAAAAATCATATTGATAACGTTGAGCTGTGTGGATATTACCTTTTGCGAATACTTTTTAAGCTGCAGGGCTTTAAGTAAATTTGCTATTTCCTGTGCGGTAATATCCTTTATGTATCTGTCCTTGAAGGTTTCAACAGCATAAACAAAACGTGCATGATATCCGTGCATCGTAGAGTGAACTACCTTTTCGGAATGTTCCTCCCACCAATCCTCTGCTACTTCGGAGAACAGTATTCCGCCTTCCTGCTGTTCTTCGAAGTTTTTTATCTTCTTCAGAACGTCGGCTTTGGTTTTGCCATAAAAGTATTTTCTTTTTCCGTTTATGGTCATAGCCTCTTGCCATAATCCGTCAGAGCGTCTTGTCATAATGTTCTCCTTTCTCCTCTTTTGCGTCAGCAAGAGAGGAATTTTATTTTCTCTCTTTTAATTTTCGCTTTTCTTCGCTTTCAATTTGTTTTATGCTTTTATCGGGAACGGGTAAGTCCTCGGGCATTGTTCCGCCTAATTCCTTAATAGTCTTTCTTACCTTTTGACCAACTTCATAATGAGTTGCATTTGCCTTTTCTTTTCCGACTATATTCTCTCGTCTAAGTTTCTCATCGGTCTGTGTAGCACGGAAGAGGTTCGCCGCCAACTCTGTACTGCCCATATAATCGAGAATGTCATGACTCTTTTTAAGCCCTTTTTTCTCTTTTATATCCTGAGCCTTCAGCCCGCCGTAAAGACCCATATATCCATAATTTTGAAAAATTGCAAAATCCATAGGCTCTTTAACACCTGCATTGTGTGCAGCTTCTGCCAAAGACTTATTGTGTGTCTTCATTTCACTACGGATAGCAAGTCGCTTTTGGTCTTCTGTCAGCTCCTCATAATTTTCAATCAATTCTTGCTGACGAGTTTTAACTGCAAAATATGTTTGCCCTATTGCGATTATTTCTTTGCTTGGGTCTCCGTTCATTACGATTAAATAGCATGCGTAGCGAGACAGCATTACATCGTCAATTTCTCTTTCTGCACCAGAGCCCAACGAAACCATTTTCGTGACTTCACGAAAATGGTCTTGGATATCGAAGCCGGTATTTTTACATGCTTTTTTAGCTCGCTCTACGGCTTTGTTAAAATTTTCCCATCTGGAATATTCGAGAACGCCTTGCAATTCTCGTGCAAGCCAATACTCTTCACCATATTCATTTATGTGTTTAATACCTTCAAAGGTCTGTTCACTGTATTCTATTAAGTTATCCATTATGTATCCTTTTCCCTCTTTTCATTACAGTAAAAGAGGTTTTTTTATGTTATTTTCAATTTTTTTCCTTTGAATAACAGGAAGTTCGTTTTTTCGACACTGCACCCTTGTTATATTAAACGTACACATACAGAATAATAAACAATTTTGTCGTCCCTGTCTTGCTTATATAAGACAAGACAGGCTTTTATTCTACCGGCTATAAGAAATAAACATATAGCGAAGTAAAAAAATAAAGGCGGTGAAAATGTGAAAAAACAGGATGTGCAAATTCTCACACTTTGGAAGACTCTGACAGAGCGTGAGAAAAAAGAAGTACTTAAAAAACTCGAGCAAAAGGCAAATCACAAAGGAGAAGGGCGTTAAGCTCTTTTCTTTTTTACCATTTTGCCAACGTCGGCAAAATGGTATTTATGCTTGACAAAAAATGTTTTTAGTGTAAAATACATGCGTAAAGTTTATTCGCTCTCAGAGAGTAGTCTTTCCACCATCGGAAGGTGACAAAATCTGAGGGCTTTTTATATTTACAAGAGGACTTGACAAATTTGTATGCATTATGTATAATAATGATATCATATACGATATCACAAGGTGAGGTGAAGCGGGAAAATAATGGGAACATATGACAACATGCTGGAAAAAATCAAGAAAACACCAACGGCAAAAGATATACAGCCAAATGAGTTGCAAAATTTTTTAAGACATTACGGATTCAAATTAAAAAGGACAACCGGAAGTCATTTTATCTATGAGTATCCAACGCAGGAAGAGACCATTATGCTTAATATACCTATGCATAAACCTGTTAAACCTGCATATATTGACATGATTAGGGAGAAAATAGAAGAAATAGAAAGGTGATAAAATGAAAAACTATGAAATGAGAGTGTTTCCGAAAAAAGCAGATGACGGCACAGCATACTGGACCGCGACGTTCCCCTCTATTCCCGGCTGCATAGGTGGCGGAGATACTCCCGAAGAAGCCATGAACGAAGCTCAGGAAAACTTAGAAATATATCTTGAGTTTTTGAAAGATGAGTGCAGAAAAATACCCAATGAAGATTTCAAAGATGATTATAGCGGAAAAATTGCATTGAGAATTTCAAAGTCAACACATAGAAAAATCGCCGAAATGTCAGATGCTGAAGGAGTAAGCATAAATACACTCCTCGTTAGTGCTATTGAAAATTATATTGGAACAAAAACATTTGATATGAACATCAATAAAAAAATCGACGACTTGAAAATGGTTGCAGACAGTAGTTTAGAATTACAACAATGCAACGCACAGTTGAATCAATATATGTGGGATGATATAAAAACTACATTCAACTTAATCACCGAAGGAGAAACAATATGAATAACTATAGAATAATTAACCACACACTTAAAAGTGTCCAATACAATTTCATAAAACCTGATATAAAATCAATTTCCTTAGCAGTAATTGATAGTATTGATATATGTGAAATTGACGCAAATAAAGCAATTTTTAATTTTAACAGAGAGCTGTCTTTTGGCGAAAACACAAACTCTTTTGTAAAAATAGGCTATGAAGTAATTATAGAATCAGAAGAGAATATCTCAAAAGAAAATTTAATTGAAGCGATAAGAAATGATAAATTCAAATTAACTGCAATTTTATCAAAAGTTTCCCTGTTAATTTCCGAAATCACAAATTTATGTCCGTTTGGTACCCTAATTTTAGCTCCCACCTTCGACACTCAGAAAATAAGTATAAAATAAAAGTACCACCCTCTTTTGCTTCGGCAAGAGAGGGATTTTTTATTTTCTTTTATCAATAACAGATTTTATAACGTCGAGGAGCCATTCTTTATCTTCATCAGAGAGGTTAGATAGAATTTGCAAGAATTCATTGTCGAGCGAGGAGTCCGAAAGTTTAATATCACTTGTTCCTATAATGTAATTCATATCTACATTGAAATAGTGTGCCATTATCTCAATAGTATCAAGCCCTGGTTCTCTTTCTCCTCGTTCGTACATATTTATACTACTTTTAGAAATACCGATAACTTTTGCAAGTTCTGATTGAGAAAGATTAGCTTCAGCTCTTAAAAGTTTTAACCTTTCAGAAAACTTTGACATAGTAAAACTCCTCATAATCTTTAAGTATATTATATACACAAAATGTGTACTTGTCAATCAATTATTTGCACAAAAAGTGCATAAATTTCAAAAAAACTCAAAAAACCTATTGACAAACAAGCACTATGTGTGTATAATGTGGATAAAGAGCACAGATAGTGCACGAAAGGAGAGATAAAATGAGTAGCAACATTCTAAGAGATTTGAGAGCGGACAAAACACAGGAACAAATTGCAAATAGTTTAGGAATAACGAAGTCTTCTTGGGCTATGTACGAAAGAGGAGAAAGAAATCCTCGTGATGAAATCAAGATTAAAATAGCATCTTTTTTTGGAAAGTCGGTTCAGGACATTTTTTTTGCGAACGTCGAGCACAAATAGTGCACGAATATAAAGGAGGTGGTAAAAATGAGCAATAAAAAAAGGTCAACCAAGACCACAATTAACTTGACAGAGTTAATTATAAGTGGACTGATTGACCTTGTTGTCGGGGTAATAATTACCCTGATAGCAAAATGGTTGTAACCACGCAACCACAATCAAGGGGAGATTTCCTCTCCTCTTGATTTTAGCATAAACAAAATAAAAAATCAAGGAGTAATTATGAAAGAATTTTTATTAACCTTTTCAGCAGTAATGACGGGCTTGGGAATTTCAAAGCTTATTAAAGCTATTGTTTTCAAGACATACTATCTAAAAAAAGAAAAAGAGAAAGGATAAAAGAAATGAAAAGCCCGTGTTTTAATTGTAAAGTTAGGCATCTTAACTGTCATTCGGAATGTGAGAAGTACAAAGAATACCATGCCAAAAACGAAGAAAGAATTGCACTCAAAAAGAAAGAGTTTGCCAAAGAAAATCCCGAGAAAGACTACAAACTAACAATGTACCAAAAGCATCAAAAAAGTGACGGAAGGAAGCGAAAATAATGGAAAAAAGAGATTTTAGAGACAATTTAGAGCGAATTTCGGATACTTTTAAAAGGGAGCTTATAACAATGAAAGAAGCATGCGAGTATATTGGATGTACACCCAAGCAGGTACACGCCGACAAGAGCTTTCCTGTAAAAAAAGTGGGCGGAAGGTATTATGTTGCGGTTGTAGCTCTTGCTAAGTGGTTGAGTTAGGAGAAAACAATGGGAACAGTATTAACCTTAATCGCATTTTTCGGCACTTGTTGTCTCGTAGCAAAACCAAATGTTGGAGAACTTGCAACGAAGGAATATGAGGAGGATAGATAAGATGGCAAGAGAATTTATGACAGACGAAATGGCAAAGTGGCTAAGTTAAAAAGTAAAGGAGAAGCGGAATGTCAATAAAGAAGGTTAAAACAAATACTCACGAAGAATGGCTCGAAGAACGAAAGAAGAGCCTCGGAGGTAGTGATATGGGTGCTATCCTCGGTATGAATCCCTACTCCTCCCCTTACACGGTATGGGCAGAGAAGACAGGTAAACTTCCTCCCTTTGAGGGTAACGAGTGGACGAGACTCGGCAATGACCTTGAGGGATACGTAGCACAGAGATTCACCGAGGCATCGGGACTCAAGGTGTCGGTAGACAAGGCAACGTGGAGAAACAGCAAGTATCCTCACCTTCACGCCAATATAGACCGTAAGGTAGTCGGGAAGAGGGCAGGTGTCGAGTGTAAGCTCACATCCGAGCTGAATGCGAAGAAGTACAAGGATGGAGAATTCCCCGACAGATTCTATGCACAATGTTGCGAGTATTTGCTTGTTACAGAGTATGACAGATGGTATCTTACGGTCCTTATATACGGCAAGGGAATCAAGATATATCAGATGACACGAATCAAGGATGACGTTATTCCTGAATGGTGTGAGGCATCGGTTTATGTTGACGATGCAGAGCTTGAGTCACTTGCAATGGCATCCGAACACTTTTGGGAAGACCACGTACTTACAAATATTCCACCTATGGCAGACGGAACGGATTCTACGAGCAAGACTATCACCACAATATATCCCGAATCCAATGGTGACACAGTTAATCTCATGGCATATGAGAACGATATGCATCAGTATATGTCCCTTGGAGAGCTTATCGACAATATGAAGGGACAGCGAGAGGAAATCGCAAACAGAATCAAAGCTTTTATGGGCGAAGTCGGGCGAGGCGAGAGCAACAAGTTTAAGGTGACTTGGTCATCCTCTATACGTAGCACCTTCGACCATAAGAGATTCGCTCAAGAGCATCCTACGATGGACTTGACAGGCTATTACAAGTCAACACCAACGAGAACATTCAAAATTAATGAACGATAAAAGGAGAAATATCATGACAAAGATTCAGAACGCAGTAGCGAATACCACAACAACAGTACCCGAAAAGAAGACAATGCAGACTTACATCAAGGCAATGGAAGGCGAGATAAAGAAGGCTCTTCCTTCTGTAATCACTCCCGAGAGATTCACAAGAATGGTGCTTTCGGCGATATCGACCAATCCAAAACTCGGCTCTTGTACACCTTCATCATTCCTTGGAGCAATGATGTCTGCGGCACAGCTTGGTCTTGAGCCTAACACACCTCTCGGTCAGGCTTACATACTACCATATCAGAATAAAGATACGCTTGAGGCACAGTTTCAGCTTGGCTACAAGGGACTTATAGACCTTGCCTACAGAAGCGGAGAGGTAGAAGTTGTACAGGCACATATCGTATACGCTAACGATAAGTTTGAGTGTGAATTCGGTCTTGAGCCTAAACTCACACATATCCCTGCCGACACCGACAGAGGTGAGCCTGTGAAGGTATATGCAATGTTCAAGACTAAGTCAGGCGGCTATGGTTTTGAGGTTATGAGTATGTCGGATGTGCGTATCCACGCAGAGAAGTATAGTAAGGCTTATGCTTCAAGTTTCTCTCCTTGGTCAACGAACTTTGAGGAGATGGCTAAGAAGACCGTACTTAAGAAGGCGCTCAAGTATGCACCTCTCAAGAGTGACTTTGTAAGAGGTGTAGTACAGGACGGAAGCATCAAGAACGAGGTGTCAGAGGATATGTACGATGTACCCAACACCATAGTAGTTGATGAGTACACCGAGGTCGACACCACTACAGGCGAGGTAGTCGAAGAAGATGTATAAATGCAGAGATTGTGAAGAGACGTTTAAATTAGAGGAGGCAGGGGTTGACTATAATCCCTGCCCCTACGGAGAACGTATCGTGTACGAAAAGTTTCCGTGTTGCCCGAATTGTGGAGGCGTAAACTGTGAAGAGATAAGCGAGGAAGAATACAATGACGAATACGATGACGAAAGTGAAACATAGTGAAAATGCCCAAATATCACTTGTATTAAAACACCTTGAATCGGGTAACGGTAGAAGAGGACTCTACGCCGTATACAGATTGGAGGCTTAATATGGCATTTAACAAAGTAATACTTATAGGCAATATCACAGAGGACATAGAACTTAAATCAACACCTTCGGGTGTGCCTGTCACAAACTTCCGCATTGCAGTAAGTCGCAGATTTAAGAAAGAGGGAGAACAGGATGCAGACTTTATCAACGTTGTATGTTGGAGAGCAACGGCAGAATTTGTAGCCAAGTATTTTGCAAAAGGTAGAGCAATCCTTGTATGCGGACAGTTAAAGTCGAGAAATTGGACGGACAATGACGGAAACAAACGTTATGCACTCGATGTAGAAGCAGACGAGGTTTCCTTTGTTGACAGAAAGCCTACGGAAACAACGGCAACAGAACAGACTGCACCTTACGTTGACAATATGCAGTTTGAGGAAATGACTGATGATGAGTCGTTACCGTTCTAAAAACAAATACTTTTCCCAAAAGGTTAAAGTCAACGGAGAAACTTTTGCCTCAACGAAGGAATACAAAAGGTGTCGTGAATTGCTCTTGCTTGAAAAGGCAGGGGCAATCACAGACCTACAAAAGCAAGTGAAGTTTGTTCTTATTCCTGCACAGTATGAAACCTTTGAGCGTTACGGCAAGAATGGAAAGAGTCTCAAAGACGGCAAGAGGCTTCTTGAAAGAGAAGTGGCGTACATAGCAGACTTTGTATACTTCGAAAACGGCGAAAAAGTAGTCGAGGACACAAAGGGATATAAGAAAGGAACGGCTTACGACTTATTCACGATAAAAAGAAAGCTGATGCTCTCGGTACACGGCATCAGAGTGAGGGAGGTGTAGGAGATGGCAGAACGAAGAAGTTTTTTAATAAGCATCGTTGAAAGCGATGAGTTTTATAAGTTGCCATTATCGACACAGGCTCTGTACTTTCATATTGGACTTTGTGCAAGGGACAAAGGATTTTTGAATAACATATTTGCCATCGCAGGTGTTTTGGGTTGTACAAAAGATGATGTTTGGTTATTAAACAATATGGGTTATATTAAACCTATTTGGGATTCAAATGAGTGTCAAGGATGGGAAATTGTTCATTGGTACGAAAATAACGGCATCGGCGAAACAGCAAAGAAAAGAAATAATTATAAATATCGAGAATGGCGAAAAGAGGTTATTAGTAGAGATAAAAAATGTGTTATCTGTAACTCTAAAAGCAATCTTCAAGCACACCACATAAAGAGCTTTGCACAATTCCCTTTGTTAAGATTTAATTTAGAAAACGGCATAACAATGTGTGAAGTTTGTCACAGGAAATATCATAGAAAGGATAGAAAAAATGGCGAAGGGTAAACGATATTATTGGATGAAGTTAAAGGAATCTTTTATGTCTTCGGACACAGTTGATTACTTTATGAGTCAGCCAAACGGTGCTAATTATGTTGTCCTTTACCAAATGCTATGCCTCAAAACGATTAACACAGAAGGAAGATTATCAAGGCAAATAGGGGAAATTATTATCCCATATGATGTTGAGAAAATTCAAAGAGATTGTAAATGGTTTTCAGTTGATACAATCCGAGTTGCCTTGAAACTCTATCAATCTGTCGGTCTTATATATGAAGACCACGATGGCATTCTTGTTCTCTCTGAGCATCATAACCTTGTAGGGAGTGAAACTGATTATTCAGCACAAAAGAGAATACAACGGCAAAGTCAAGAAAGCCTTCCTCCACCTATGGACAATGTCCACCAAAATGTCCACCAAAATGTCCACACAGATAATAGAGAAAAGAGTGTAGATAATAGAGTTAAAGAGTTAGAGGTAGATGTAGTTGTAAGGGACAACGACACCGACAACGAGCCTGTGGAAAACTTTGAGGAAAACTCACTTAAAAGGATGGGCGGTAAGCTCGGCAAGGGTGTGGTGCTATTAACTGACGAGCAGATAGGAGTACTTCTTGATAGGCTCGGACTTGATGCCTTTGACTACTACGTTGAGAAACTTGCTACCTTTATCATCGAGAAGAACGCCAAGGTCGGTAACCATTATCAGACCATACTTAGGTGGTGGGAGGAGGACTCTAAGGTATGAATCCAACAGAGAATCCTTGCTACAAGTGTGTACCACCTAAACGTAAGGTAGGATGTCATAGCACTTGCAAGGAGTACCGAAAAAACAAGGCGAAGCAAATATCAGAAAAAATAGCAATTAAACAGGCAGCCGCAAAGGAACTGTATGACAGAACAAAGGCAAGGGATTCTTATTATGATAGTGTCGCATATAAGACTCGTCTGTCAAGGAGACACAGATAAAGATAACATATTTTATGGAGGATAAAAATGGAACCATCAAACACGATAAAAGTAGTGCTTGACAATGGGGCGTATTGCCCCACAAGAGCGCATAAGACCGATGCAGGTCTTGACATCAGAGCAAAGGAAGGACAGATAGTCCCGGCGAAAGGCTCTGTCGTATTCGACACAGGCGTACATATAGAACTTCCCGAAGGTACAGTAGGTTTTCTCAAGAGCAAGTCGGGACTCAACGTAAATCACGGCATCACTTCTGAAGGTGTAATAGATGTAGGGTATACAGGCTCTATCAGAGTGAAGCTCTATAACAATAGTGATGTTGATTATGAAGTCAAGTCAGGTGACAAGATATCACAGCTTGTTATTCTTCCAATACTGACACCTGAACTTAAAGTGGTGGACAAGCTTAACGAGACCGAGAGAGGAAATGGCGGTTTCGGAAGTACAGGGAGGTAATAATGGGCAAAAGGGGTAGACAGCCGGGAGTAAAGCTCCCTTACGAAAAGCAGAAATTCTACGTTATCTATGACAAAGACGATAACATACGGCAATGTGGTACGGCACAACAGTTGGTGGACGAGGGGAAGTATTCAAGCCTTAACTCGTTTCATTCGGCTATTAAACATATCAAAGATTATAACAGAGGCACAGTTTATGTGCTGAAGTAGGGAGGAGAAAACGCTATGAACGAAAACGATGCAATAGAACAGGCATACAAGAACGGCTACGAAGCAGGGGTGAAGGATTTTGCCGAGAGGTTGAAGGCAAGTCAAACCATCACTTGCCACAGTAAAGAAGGTCAGTGCGTATATGAATACGATGATGAACTCATCGACACCATTGCAGAAAAACTGATTGGAAAGGACGGAGAATGATATGTTTATTACAAAAGCACGCTGTGAGGAAATTATAAAGCCTTACAGAGAATTCAGCGAAAGGGTACTTAACCTTGCAGAAGATGTAAACAAGGATAACCAAAGACTCCTTGACCTTATAGGAGAGGTGCAAAATACTAATAAAACTCTCATTGACTATTGTAAACACTTTTTGGATGAAAACAAAGCCTTAAGAGCAGATATTGAGAAATTAAAAACTCATAACAAAGAACTGTCAGTCAACTATGAGTCAAGTAAAAACGAGAAGCAGAGAAAGGAAGATGAAAGCAATGGAAATTTGGTACGATAAGTAAAGTACAGTATTCAGCCGACAGGTGTATTTGTGACGGTACAATGCAAACCTTTATTCCGCAGGGCTCATCTCTGTGTAAGCGACGGACAAGCAGGTGAAATCTGCGATAGAGCAGAACAGACCGCCTTTGCTTTGTGGAATATGAGGGTTAAATATTATATGCGAGGAAGGAAAGATACAAAAGAAAGAGGTGGGGAGAAGTGAATGTATTTGTATGGCTTTTATGCACGATATTCGGCGGTTTAATTGGTTGTGTAATAGGACATCTTATTTGGAATTTTATAAGGCGGTGATTAAGTGAAACAAGTATATAAATGCGATTTTTGTATGGAGTGTTTTTCAAGCGAACAAGAAGCAAAGCAACACGAAGAAAAATGCCCTTGCAACCCCAAAAACAAAATTGAGGATAAAACAGTTTTTAGATTGGCTATGCTCTTATATGAATTTACCGATATATTATCAACCGCATTGACAAATCACAATGAAGGAAAAATATCTTTTGTTTTGGGCGAATTTGAAAGAGCGGACGAAAATAATTGTCCTTTTGTGGTACACCAAGAAAAAGGTAGAGCGTTGTATGCTTTAAGACACACAGTAGATATAAAAAGAAAAAGGGAAGGTCTGAAAACAACCAAGTATGAAGATATTTTGAAACAATATCCAGAATTAGTGAATGCCATTGAGCAGACATTAAGTCGCCCTGCTTGGAACGAACGATAAGGCGGTGTAAATATGAAAACAGAAATTGAAGTATGGCTTGAACAAGTTCAAGAGCTTCAAGAGTTGATTTTAGCAAAAAAAGCTGAATATGAAATCTCACTTGAACTTGCAACTGATACGGGTTCAAAAGCCCCTGACGGAATGCCATATAGTAATACCGGCACAGTATCAAGAAAAATTGAGAAAAACGGCATTGACATGGCTTTAATATCTTCTGAGATTGATGTTATTACAGAAAAACATAACGCCCATAAAAACGCCGTTATTTCTGCTCTTGAAAAGCTCCCGTTGAAAGAATATAAAGTATTACACCGCTATTACATACGAAATATGACACTTGGAGAAATAGCCAAGGAATTAAGCTATTGCAGGACTCAAATATGGCGAATTAAGGAAACAGGGCTAAAAAATTTAGAAAAAATCGTAAAATTATAAAAAGATGTATACGAATGTAATTGAATGTAAACGTGAAAATGTGTATAATAGTATTGTGAAATAATATAATAAAATTCAAAAAGCTTAAAGCACACTCCGAAGAGTGTGCTTTTTTCGTGGGAATAAGCCCGTCTTTATTGCAGAGCTCAAAAAGTATTATTTTGTTTTGTGGGGTTATGCCGCAAACTGATGGGCTTTTAACTAAAGGAGTGTAAAACGTTGATAAAGTTATATAATCAAGACTGTATTGAAGAAATGAGGAATTTACCCAGATGAAAGTATTGATTTAATTTTATGCGATCTTCCTTACGGAATGACTGACTGTAAATGGGATAGTGTTATTCCCTTCAATGCTTTATGGGAGCAATACGGCAGAATCATAAAAGAGAACGGCACTATCGTGCTTTTTTCGGCTCAACCTTTTACAACGGCATTGATTAACAGTAATTTAAAACAATATCGTTATAACTGGTATTGGAAAAAGAATAATAAAACCGGCTTTACTTTTGCCAAGTTTCAACCCATGCGGTGTATTGAAGATATTTGTGTTTTCTGCAAGAAAGCGCCGACTTACAATCCCCAGGGGTTAAAGAGGTTAGACACGCCGAAGGTAAAGCAGAAAAAAGACACTCAAAAAGATACCATTTATCGAACGGAAACGTTATTGAAAAAGCATACTCAACTTTATACCAATTATCCCGTTCACTTATTGGAATTCACAAATGAAGCGACAAGCAACAAAAACAGATTGCACCCGACACAAAAGCCAGTTGCATTGTTGGAATATCTCATAAAGACGTACACCAATGATGGCGAAACTGTTCTTGATAACTGTATGGGTAGCGGTAGCACGGGAGTCGCTTGCGTGAATACAAAGCGAAAATTTATAGGTATTGAGTTAGATAATAAATATTATGAGATAGCAGAACGGCGCATAAACGACGCCGTTTTTTCTTTAAATAGCAAATAAACCGGCAATATGCAAAGAACCACTATGAACCTCCGCATAGCAAATACCTAGCATCTCCGGGGGCGGCTATATGTCGCCTATGGCTCTTGTATCTTTGCCGGTCTTATTATAAACGAAAGGGGTGAAAACATTATGACTGATAATCAGCGCAAATTTGCAGACGAATATTTGATTGACTGTAACGCTACAAGAGCTTATAAGGTGGCATATCCAAAAGTTAAGAATGATAATGTTGCCCGTGCGAATGCTTCAAGGTTGCTAACAAAAGATAGCGTTAAAGCCTACGTCGAAGAAAAACTTAACGATATAAGTTCAAAAAAAATTGCAACTGCTGAAGAAGTTATGATGTATTTAACCTCTGTAATGAGGGGCGAGTCAAAGGCTGAAATTGTTGTCGTTGAAAATATAGGCGATTTTACAAGCGAAGCCCGGACAATGGAGAAAGCCCCTGACGAAAAAGAAAGATTAAAAGCGGCGGAGCTTCTCGGCAAAAGGTTCGGAATTTTCACCGATAAAGTTAACGTAAACGTTGAACCCGTCGAGATAGTCAACGACCTTAAAGAGTAGGTGCTTTAAGTGAGAATATCACTTCAAGAAACGGTGGGCAAAGGCTACGCTGAATTTTGGAACACTAAGAAGCGTTACCGAGTATGCAAAGGCAGCCGAGGTTCTAAAAAATCAAAGACAACCGCCTTGAATATGATACATAGGCTTTACGAATACCCCGAAAGCAACGGTTTATGTGTTAGAAGATACTCAAATACTCTTCGTGACTCTGTTTTTAGTGATCTAAAATGGGCTATTCATAAGTTAGGGCTAGATAGTTTTTTTGAATGTACTGTTTCCCCGATGCAAATAACACGAATAGCCACAGGGCAAAAGATACTGTTTAGAGGTCTTGACGACGGCTTGAAAATCACTTCAATTTCCGTTGATAAAGGTTATTTGTGCTGGGTATGGATAGAAGAAGCTTTTGAAATCAACAACGAGAGCGATTTTAACAAGCTTGATATGTCTATACGTGGAGAAGTTCCCGACGGATATTTCAAACAGATAACTTTAACGTTCAACCCCTGGTCGCCTGAAATATGGATAAAATCAAGATTTTTTGACGTTGCCGACGACGACGTTTTTACCTTAACAACGACGTGGAAATGTAACGAATGGCTTGACGAGTCAGACAAAAATATCTTCTTGAAAATGAAAAAAAATAACCCTCGACGATACAGAATTGAGGGTGACGGCGAGTGGGGAATTGCCGAAGGTCTGATATTTGAAAACCACCGTGTAGAAGACTTCAACATAGACGATATAAGAGCGATACCAGGTATCAAGTCGGCATTTAATCTTGACTTCGGATTTACCGATCCTAACGCCTTTGTTTGCGAAATGGTCGATAACGTCAATATGAAGATATATGTATTTGACGAGTGGTATAGGTCAGGCGTGACAAATAAAATTATAGCTCAACAAATCAAAGATATGGGCTATGGCGGACAGATTATTGTTTGCGATTCAGCCGAACCTAAATCTATTGCAGAATTAAGAGAAGAAGGAATTAACGCTGAACCTTCCCGAAAAGGCAAAGATAGCATTAACCACGGTATACAGCTTATACAAAACTATGAAATCATTATTCACCCTAAATGTACTGAATTCCGAAAGGAAATAAAAAACTATTGTTGGGAGAAAGATAAAAGCGGTAAGCTCACCAATAAACCCGACCACGAATTTTCTCACGGTATGGATTCAATGAGGTATGGAGTGAGTAAAATTCTAATGCCTGAAACCTTCAGCTTTGAATAGTTACGGCAGAAAGGAAAACAGTTATGTTTGAAAATAAAGCTATATGTGGGGTTATCCACTTAGGAAAAAGAGGGGAAAACCTTGCAAGAAGAATTGTGTTTGACGAATGCTCAATATGGGAAAGTGAATTTGGGAAAGGTGAATACTATTTATTTCACCAAAGAAACGGCGACGCTGCACCCTACCCCGTAGCATTAAAGGTCGAAGACGGCGTTATATATTGGGAAGTGTCCTCTTCCGACACCGATATTGAGGGTGAGGGTAAGTGCGAACTCCGTTACGTTGTAGGTGATGTTATTGTTAAGTCGCATACATGGAAAACTATTGTTTCCGAAGGTCTTGACAATTCAAGCGCCGAAGTGCCTGACCCGTCAAAGCCCTGGGTAGACCAGGTGATAGAAGCGGCTACCGAAGTACATAATTCTTTTGCAGGAGCATTAAGAGGCGAGGCTTTAGGGAAAACCGCAATAGCGTTAAAAGATGTATCCGAAGTTCAGCACGACGTAAAGGTCGAGATATCATCAAATAATATTCCCCTTATCCCTTACGAAATAAACGATAACGGCGATGAGTATATGGGTGGACTCCAATATACGATACATAAAGATGGACGTATTGAGCTGCAGGGAGTGTGTAATAACGGTTACGATGTTCCTATGTCACTTGAAACCACAATAAAAAGAATCGTGCTTCCTTCAGGAACGTATACATTCGATTACGAAGAAAGTGGCAATGACGTAAATAACGGAGTATACGGAGTGTACTTGAAGGATGTTAATGAAAAGTGGTTTGGTGGAACTTTTACTATTGACGCAGAAACCGAATTCGATTTGACTATAGGAACTATAACACAGACGGGTGAAAGATACAACATAACAATCAAACCGATGTTAAGTAAAGGTGAGGAACTTTCGCCACCTATAACCGAGGACACAAAAATAAAAGTGTTTGGAGATAACTTATTAAATATATCAAATTTCACTATTCAAAATTTTGGAATTTGTAAGTGGTCAGATGATGTACTTCATATTGCATTGAAGAACAACCATTATGGAGAATTGTGGTGCCATGATGAAGCCGTTTTTGATATGCTTGAAGCATTAGATGGACAAATGCTTACTTTGTCGGTAGATGCTGTCATACCATCCAATCTCCGTATGGCTTTTGGGCTGCTATACGAAGACGGTGTAGCGGATGAATTTTGGGGAGCCCTAGGGAGCAATGTTATATCTGAAGTTTTTGACTTAAAATTCAAAAGAAAGGGGAACAGGAAAACTAAATACGTATTTCTTAGACCTCTTTTCTCAGACCACGGAAGAGATTCAAGCGAAACAGTTGCTTACAAAAACTTTAAGCTAGAGATAGGAAAAAAATCACCTTATCATCCATACAAGCCACCTGAGGAATATAACATTGGCGATAGTATACCACATTCTTATCCATCAATGACTTTAATTTGTAAGGGTGCAGAGATAGAAGTGAAATACAACAGAGACTTGAACTTTGTTGTTGATAGCATTATAAACCGCCTTGCAGCCATAGAAGAAGCAATGATCTAACGAGGTGCAAAGTATGATAACAATAAATACATACCCCCCCTTACTGGGAAGAGGTATAAGCAATTAAGAGTGTAAAAGAGGGGTGAAACCCAATGTTCAAATTTTTTCTAAGCGAAGCCGCCAAACTGGCAAACGCCGTTGTGCTTGGCAAAGATAGACTTACCGATGAACAATACATATTAAAAGAGATTAACCGATTCAAAATCTCGCAGCGAAGAAACGTTATGTTTATCGGCGAAAAGTACTATATCGGTCAGCACGATATTTTAACGAGAGTTAGAACTGTTATAGGCGAGGGTGGAGAGCTTCAAGAGGTTAAAAACCTTCCGAACAACAGAATAGTTGATAATCAATACAAGAAAATGGTTGACCAAAAGAATAACTATCTTTTGGGGCAACCTTTTTCCATACAATGTGAAAACGAGCTATACACAAAAGCGTTGAATGACGTTTTTAATAAACGTTTTCACCGTCTACTTAAAGCAGTGGGTGAAGACTCTCTTAATTGTGGTCTGGGTTGGCTCTACGTTTACTACGACGAGAGGGGAGAACTTTCTTTCAAGAGGTTCAAGCCTTATGAAATTATTCCTCTATGGAAAGACTCCGAACACATGATACTCGACGGTGCGATAAGGCTTTACGAAGTCGTTGTAGTCGAAAAGAGAAAAGAAAAGGTCGTAGAGAGGGTCGAAGTCTACGACGAGAGGGGAATAAGCTATTTTGAGATAAACGGCAGCGGTTTATTGAAGCCCGTTGAGCCTTTCTTCTCAAATTACTTTACTACGACCGATTCCGAAGGGAAAGAAACAGGCTATAACTGGACTAAAATTCCCCTTGTTCCGTTTAAGTATAATAGCAAAGAAATTCCTCTCATAAAAATGGTTAAGACGCTCCAGGACGGCTTGAATACTATTATTTCAAACTTTCAAAATAACATGGAAGAAGATACCCGAAATACCATCCTTGTTCTCGTAAATTACGACGGTCAAAATCTTGGGGAATTCAGGCGCAACCTCGCTCAATATGGAGCAGTAAAAGTTAAGACAGTTGACGGCGCAGGGGGCGACCTTAAAACCCTTCAAGTAGAAGTCAATTCCGAAAACTACAAAGCAATTCTTGAAATCTTCAAAAAGGCAATTGTAAGCAATGCAATGGGCTTTGATTTTACTGATGAGCGTCTTTCCTCCGGAAATATGAATCAAATGAACATTCAGTCAATGTATAGCGACATAGAGTTAGATGCAAACGGAACGGAAACAGAATACCAATCTGCGTTTGAAGAACTGTTGTGGTTCATTAACTGTCATTTCGCCAATACAGGCGTGGGAGACTTCGAGGGTGAGTGTGTTGATATAATTTTTAATCGTGATATGCTTATATCTGAGTCAGATGTTATCGACAATATAAATAAATCTGTCGGCATTCTTTCAAATGAAACGTTAGTAGCTCAACATCCGTGGGTAGGAAATCCTCAAGAAGAGATTGCCCGTATCGAGAGGGAAAAAGAAAAAGCCGAAGCGGAATATAGTAACGCTTTCGGCTCTAATAACGGTGGTAATAAGTTTGAATATGGAGAGGGCGAAGAAGAGTAGTTTATTAAACTTCTTCGCCTGTATCGTTTAATGTAAAGGTTACCGAAAAAGTACAGTCTAAAGCTTTGGCAATTTCAGATAAATCCTTCTCTGTAAAGTTATCTCTCTTCATTTTGTTGTTAAGATTTTGAGGACTAATGTCTAACCGACGAGCAAGTTCGGCTTCAGAGATATTTCCTCTTTTTACTAGCAAAATTCTTATTCTTTCACTTAATGCCATTATATAATTTTCCTTTCTTTTTTTGTTTTATTATACACCTTAAAATCTATGTTGTCAATTAAATGTTGAAAAAATAAAAAATATTTTGAAATAATTATCAAAAATATATTGACTTTATCAATTTTTTAGTGTATAATATAACTGTAAGGCAAAGGCAGTAAGCCTTTTAGAAAGGAGAGAGAGGTATGAACGAGTTGAACGTAACACTTGCACTGCTCAGAGCAATTCTTGAATTGATTGAGAAGTGCGAAACACTTGAAGAACTGCGTGAAAGAGTTCAAAAGATTATGGGCGAATAGAAAAATAGTGAGTGACCCACCACTGCAAAGGTAATCACTCACTAAAAACCCAAAAGGGCAAGAAGCCAGCCTTACGGCTTCCTGCCCTCATTATAACACAGTAAGGCAAAAAAATCAAGAAAAAATACATTGAGGGAGAAAACAAAAATGAAAAAAATTGAAACAGCATACGGATATGATATTTACGAACTTACTAAGGAAGAATGTAAAAAGAGATGGTACGAATTTCCTTGCTTTGTTGTATTCGACGAGGGCGAGAATTACGAAAACGGAATTGAACAATGCTCGGTTGGTGATTTAGGCTCTGCAAAAGCGTGGTGCAAGGAATACGACAGGACTTATTAAGGGGTGTGACTGAAATGCTTGAAAAAGATATGGAAATCCTCACTCTCTGGAAAACACTCACCGAAAGTGAGAAAAAGGAAGTCCTTCGGCAACTTCAAGAAAGAATGACTCCGCGTTGTCAAATGAAAGCGAAAGAGAGGGCTTTGTCATGGGTCGTAAGGCAAAGGATATAACAGGAAAAAAATTCGGTCGCCTGACAGTTATAGAGCCTGCTCCTCGACCCGATGGTATAAAAAGCCACAATCAATTCTGGCTTTGCCGATGTCAGTGCCAGAAAGAAGTGGTTGTTTGCGGTCGTTCTCTTCGCAGTGGCAATACAAAATCTTGTGGTTGTTTATTGAAAGAACAAGCAAGAGAATCCAAAACGAAGCACGGAATGAAAGGAACAAGGTTATACAATATTTATAAGGGGATGAAACAGAGATGTTATAATCCTAACAATAAAGACTACAAAGACTATGGTGCGAGAGGGGTAAAGGTATGTGACGAGTGGATTGGAGAAAACGGCTTTATTAACTTCTCTAAATGGGCTATGACACACGGCTATTCAGATGACTTAACCATAGACCGTATAAACGTGGACCGCGGGTATTTTCCGGACAACTGTCGTTGGGCTGATTATTTCACTCAAGCCAATAATCGAAGACCACGAAGTAGCACATCAGGACATACAGGAGTTTGTAAAAGCCCAAACGGAAAATACATAGCACAAATACAGAAAAACGGAAAAATGTATCGTCTCGGCTACTTTGATACCCTCGAAGAAGCAATTGAAGCACGGGAGAGGGCTGAGAGGGAATTTTACCCTGAACTATTTGAAGAAAGCACCTAAAACGGGTGCTTTCTTCTGTAATTATGACTAAAAACAAAACGTGGAGAATTAAACTATGAAAAAGTTAATTAAAACCATAAACGGACAATCTTGTGAAATTTATGCTATTTCACATCATAACAGATTGATGATAGGAGAAGCGGTACCGAACATCGAGATTTACGAAGACAGTGTTGAAGTTCCTGCTATTGGTGCAAATAATATCCGCTACAAGCACACATATTTGTCTGTTGCCATTTGTCCCAACCCACAAATGAATAAGGGCATACCAGAGGATATTTTGCAAGGAATAACATCTTTTGATTTGTCTATGTTGATTCCTCGTAAAGACGGGGTTTACATTCCTTTTTCGTTATACGGTATATCATCGGCAGAACTTGCATCGGAACGATGGGTATTTGAGATTACTGACTCAGAAACTGTGAAAAAATTACTCGCGTTATAAACAAAGCACTGTGCTTTCTTTATAATTATTCATTGAAAAGGAATAATGCATGAAATCATCAGAATATTGGCGAAATCGTTTTATACAACTTGAACAAGCGTCTAATGCATACGGTGCTAAAGCGTACCATCAAATCGAATCTGCTTTTTCTTCTGCCGAGAGGGAAATTCAAAAGGAAATTGAAGCCTGGTTCGGTAGATATATGAAAAATAAACAAGTCAATATGATGGAAGCCCGTCGCCAGCTGACTGCAAAAGAACTCAAAGAGCTTCGGTGGGACGTTGACGAGTACGTCAGCAAAGGTCGGGAAAACGCTCTTAACGGTGGCTGGGTAAAAGAGCTTGAAAATGCCTCTGCCAAATTTCATATTTCAAGACTCGAAGCTCTGAAAATACGAGTGCAAAACGCGGCTGAGGTCGCTTTCGGAAATGAGCTTGATGTTATCGATGAACTCGCAAGACGAGTATATACCGAAGATTATTACCACAGCATTTTTGAAATGCAAAAGGGCTTCAACATTGGCTGGGAGCCTGCACAGATAGATGAGAGGAAACTTGAAAAAATAATTTCTAAGCCCTGGGCATCCGATGGCAAAAACTTTTCGGAAAGAATTTGGCAGCAAAGAAGCCAGCTCGTTGACGTGCTGCATAAAGAGTTAACGAGGACGTGTCTCTTAGGCAAAGGTCCTGATGACGCAATCAATGCAATATCAAAGCGTTTCGATGTTACCAAAAAGCAGGCAGGGCGACTTGTGATGACCGAAGAAGCATATTTTCACTCGGTGGCACAGAAAGAAGCCTTTAAGGAACTTGAAGTTGAAAAATATGAAATAGTTGCAACGCTTGACTCGCACACGTCAGAAATATGTCAGGAGATGGACGGCAAAGTTTTTCCTATGAGTGAATATGAGCCGGGGCTGACGGCTTTTCCGTTTCACGTATGGTGTAGGTCGGTTACAGTACCATACTTTGATGATAACTTTACCGAGAGAGCTGCAAGGCGTTCTGACGGTAAAACCTATTACGTTCCTGGAGATATGAGTTATAAGCAATGGTCTGAGTTATATATAAACGATGCTAATTACGGAATATACGGTAAATCAAGTAACGCCGAACAGTTCGACAGATACAAAGCCGTATTAAAAGAGTTAGCGCCAAACAGCCTTGACGAATTTATAAAAATTAAGTATAATGATAAAGAGAAGTATGAAACCTTAAAATATCAATATAGAACTGTCAACCGATACGAGATCGAAGGTAATGTTCCAGTTAAAACTATAGTTGAACTTGATAATGCAGCCTGGTATACCAAAAATCTTGGTTTTGATTCGTCTGGTATTCATGATGAAGCAATACTGAAAGATATTGAAAGGCTGAAAACAAGAGCAAACTCAGCATCAATGCTGTTTGAAGATACAATTTACTATTCAAACAGTGCATTTGGTGAACTCGGAGAGCATGATTTAAGTTTGTATACTGGTAAATATCCCGTAGTCCCTTTGCAGAGTAATTGCAAGTTTACTGTTAAGAAAGCCTATAAAAATGACAAAACACCCCGTAAATATGATACCGAAGCAAAGTTCTTAGAGTTTGTTGCTACAAAGAAGAGCCCAGATGATGTTTTTACCGTTACAATACTATCTGAAAAACACATCTGTGCGAGTTGCCAGGGAGTTGTTGAACAGTTCAAAGAAATGTTTCCAAAAGCTACGGTTAATATTATTTCCGG
Organism: Eubacteriales bacterium; assembly: GCA_045594565.1. Lineage (GTDB taxonomy): Bacteria > Bacillota > Clostridia > Oscillospirales > SIG627 > RGIG6353. The sequence goes on along the minus strand of JAZNYT010000121.1, from coordinate 21,182 downwards.
CAAGCCTGGTTATAACAAAAACCACTTAGGATTAAACACTTACTTGAACAGAAAAGAGGTTAAATAATGGCGGCATACGAAACTTTTGCTAAAATTCCATTAAAAGTGCGTTATTCTTATTATTATGAGCGCATTGAGAGAAAGAGTAATGAGCTTATAAAAAGTGACAACACTCGCACCGCCATTGATGCTTCGGAAGGAGTTCTGGAGTGGCTTTATGAAGATTTACTTGCGGAAAATGGAATGGAGCGGCTGGCGCTTATTATAGCAGCCTTCTTATATCAAATGTCACATAACGAGATAGATCCACTTATGGCTTGTGCTGTTAATTGGCACATTGAAGATTTTGAAAAAGGTGATTATGAATCGTTGTTTAAGGACGATGATCTTAAACACATCAAATCGGATATTGCTATTATAAAAGATTATTTATCAGAACACCCCGAAGTGTTAAAAGACTAACAAAACACAGTAAAAACACACGAGTGTGTTCCACAACGCCCCACAAATCGCACAGTTTGCGATATTTCGGCTTTTTATGATTAAGGCACCCTCTTTATAATTAGGGTGTTTTTTTCGTGCAACAGCGGTCAATATTTCGGCTCATAGCCGATGTTGATAAATTCGTCTTTTTGGTATTGCAGACGAAAAAGAACAAGACGTAAGAGACCGGACAGAACCGGGTCAAAAAATGATTATGAAAGGATGGTATAAACCATGAAAAAAGAAGACTTTGTGAAACTAGGTATTGACGAGGACACCGCGAAGAAGTGCGAGACGGCTTCACTCGAGGAGCTTAAGGGATTTATTCCTAAAGCCCGTTTCGATGAGGTAAACACCGCCAAGAACACGGCGGAGGCACTCGTTAAGGAAAGGGACGGACAGCTTGAAGCCTTGAGAAACTCTACCGGTGACGTTGAAACGCTTAAAAACCAAATAGCAACGCTTCAGGCGGACAATAAGGCTAAGGACGAAGCACACGCTGCTGAAATCAAACAGCTAAAAATCAACACGGCGGTTGACAGTGCTTTATCAGATGCTAAAGCAAAGAACGCCATAGCAGTAAAGGCACTTCTTAAAGACCTTGATAAAGCCGAGCTTTCCGAGGACGGAACTATTAAGGGCCTTTCGGAACAGATTGATGCACTTAAAAAGTCCGACGCATACCTTTTTGAAGCAAAGGAGACAAAGCCCAAGCTGAAAGGGGCAACAGTCGGCGAAAGCTCAGACAATGACCCCGCAATCACAAAAGAGAACTTTAACAAAATGTCTTATAAAGACAGAATGGCTCTCTACAATGAAAACAAAGATTTATACGACTCCTTATCAAAGGAGTAAACACAGAAAGGAAGGAATTTAATTATGGCACAGACCAAACTCGCTAATTTAATCAATCCTCAGGTTATGGCGGATATGATTTCGGCAACTCTCCCCAAGAAAATCAAGTTCAGCCCTATTGCTCACATCGACACCACCCTCGCAGGCAGAGCAGGTGACACAATCACAATCCCTAAGTACGCATAAACAAATGTGCCTATGTGTGGTGACACGCATAGAAAACCCCTCTAATTGCTGGGAACTCTTATAGTGAATGCATCGTGATTATAAGACAATCAGCAGCCAAGGTTACTACAATACCTAAATATTGATATTTTGTCAAAAATATGATATAATATATTGAGGTGTTGTATATGTCAAAAAGAAAAACAAAAGAACAATTTATTGCAGAATTAAACGATGATAATGTTGAAGTTTTAGGTGATTATATTTCAAATAACACAAAAGTGTTAGTTAGATATAAAGATTGTGGTCACGAAGATTACAAAAAACCTTCAAAACTTTTGTATGGGCAAAGATGTTCTTTGTGCAAAGGTAAAACAATTTCAAAATCTAAAACTAAAACCAAAGAAACCTTTTCACAAAATCTTTTAAGCAAAAATATTGATTACATCGACATTTTAGGTGAATACAAAGGTGTTAAATCGAAAATCTATGTCAGAAATAGGAAATGTAATCACGAATATTATGTGAATGCCGGGAATCTCTTGAGTAAAGAAAGTGGTTGCCCTATCTGTCATGGAATGAAAGACACGTATAAATTTGCAAGTATAATTCACGATAAATATCCCAATAAATATCAAATTGTTGGTGAATATGTTAATAACAGAACACCGATTCGTGTAAAACATATATGCGGATATGAATGGGAAGTTATACCAAAAGATTTATTGTATTCAGAAAGATGTCCTAAATGCATAAAATCAAAAGGTGAGTTATTTATCGAAGAATACTTGATTAAACATAACTTCGAGTATGAACCTCAATATCGTTTTACTAATTGTAAAGATGTTTTATCCTTACCATTTGATTTTATGGTCATTGTCAACGGAAGACAAAAACTCATAGAATTTGATGGCATTCAACATTATCGGGAAACAAGGTCTGTGTATAAAGTAAACAAGGTGTTTGAACATGACCAAATCAAAAATGATTTTTGCAATAAAAACAATATTCCGTTGTTGAGAATACCATATTGGTATTTACGAAATGACAAAATAAACAAAGTTTTGAATGAATTTCTTTTTGACTAACAAGGTTCAACGACTATCCATTTATGGAGTACACACAAGCGTGTGGAAATGGGGGGCAACTCATTGAGTTGGTGATATAGTCTAATCTATATAGTGATATATAGCGGTTCGTAAAAGAGCGGTGTAAGGAGTAGCGAACTTACATGAATATAAATGATATCGGCGATGCTGAGGACGTGGCTGAAGGTGTGGCTATGGGTACCACTGTTCTTACCGCTTCCAGCACACAGGCAACTGTAAAGAAAGCGGGTAAGGCGGTAGAAATTACAGACGAGTCCGTTCTTTCGGGCTACGGCGACCCTATCGGCGAAGCAACAAGACAGATTACAATGTCTATAGGTGCAAAGGTAGATACCGACTGTTATGAGGAACTTTGCAAGGCTTCTCTTATTTATGACGGAAGTGCAGGAGCTATTTCTTATGACGGCGTTGTTAAAGCTAACACTAAATTTGAAGACGAAGTTGACGAGGGAATGGAAAAAGTTATCTATATCCACCCTCTTCAGGAAGAAACACTTCTTCTTGACGATAATTTCAAGTCTAAGGACAAATATCCTCTTGACGTTGTCATGAACGGCGTTATCGGTAAGATTGCAGGCTGTCAGGTCGTTAAGTCCAAGAAGGTAAAGGACGACGGAGCAGGAAACTGGCTTAATCCTATCGTTGTTGTTGCAAAGGCAGACCCCAACGAAGCCCCAGAAGCTGACGGCGTTGCTCCCGAAGATGCGGCTATTACAATTTACATGAAGCGAAACGTTGAGGTCGAAGACGACAGAGATATTCTCGCTAAAACTACCGTTATTTCAGCAGACGAGCATTACACAGCTAAGCTTACAAACGAGTCAAAGGTTGTTCTTGCTAAGTTTAAGAAGTAATAAAGGACAGGTGCATATATGTTGTTAAGAAGACATAAGAGTGGAAACCCAGTACAGGAAGCTCCTAAGGCCGAGAAAAGCAAACAGGAAGCTCCTAAGGTATCTGTTTCAAAGAAAAGTGCAAAAAAGTGAAAGCAGGTGATATTGCATGAATGAAATGATAAAGATAATTCAAAAAACGTTACCACCTAATACAAGCCTTTCGGAACGCTTTATTGAAGCTGTTTTGAAAAGGCTTGTTTCTTTTGGGTATAACCTGAACGGCGGGGCTGACGGGTGTGTTTTGGCTTTTGCTATTCAAAAGGTAGAAAGCCATATCAAAAATTCGTGCAATGTCACCGATATTCCTGACGGACTTTTCTTTAACGCCGTTGACCGTGTTTGCGGCGAGTTTTTATACTCCAAGAAGCAAACGGGGCAGCTTGAACTTGAAGGGCTTGACTTATCGGGGGCAATAGCTTCTATATCAGAGGGCGATACAAGCGTTTCCTTTAATACGGGAACGAGCGACGAGGAGAGATTTAATTTACTCTTATCATCGCTTATAAATTCGGGAGAAGGTGACTTTGTATGTTATCGAAAACTCAGTTGGTAAAAGCAAGAAAAGCCATAGAAAGCCTTTACGACGGCAAATGCTCTATAATCGAGTATCGAAAAGTTAAAAAGGCAAACAAGACAACAGGCTTTGAGGAAGTTGTAGTGCTTGAAGGGCAACCGTGTAGGCTGTCCTTCGGCTCTACCGCAAATACAACCCCCACAGATAACGGCGTTTCGTCTGTCACCCAAACCGTTAAAGTGTTTCTTGCGCCCGAAATTGAAGTGAAACCCGGTTCAAAGTTAACTATTTCCCAAAATGGCGTTATGACTGATTATAAAAATAGTGGTAAGGCGGCTATATATAGCACTCACCAGGAAATAGACCTTGAAATTTTCAAAGGGTGGGCTTAAATGGGTAAAGGTGCAAGTGTAAACTTCAAGGAGCTTCAAAAATTCCGTGACGAGGTTGAAAAGAACTTGTCAGGCGCAGAACTTGAAAAGTTCATTGAATCTTGCTCTAAGGAACTTGCAGCCCGTCTTCTTGCAAAGGTTATAAAAATGACTCCCGTAGGTCAGTATCCTAGCGAGTCGGGGAAAAAGGGCGGAACGTTACGACGGGGCTGGACGGGTGAAAAAAGCCAAAGCGCCACGGAATACGCTAACGGCTTAAAAGTAACACGTTCGGGCGGTGCTTACGTCATAGAGATAGTAAACCCCGTTGAATATGCTTCTTACGTTGAATATGGACACAGACAGACACCTGGTCGCTTTGTTCCGGCTATCGGTAAGCGATTAGTTCAAGGGTGGGTTGAAGGTCAATTTATGTTGACTATATCCGAAGATGAAATAAGAAACGATGCCCCTAGAGTGTTACAAAATAAGCTCAATAAGAAACTAAAGGAAATCTTCAAATGATACAAAGAATTATTGACGGAATTTCCGTGAAAATCAACGAGGAATTCGGCGACGAAGCGGAGATATACACCGAGACGGTTAAACAGGACTTTGAAGAAGGTAGTTTTACTTTGTCGTGTATAAATCCCACGTCAAAACAATTTCTTGGAAATAGGTATTTTAGAACACATTTATTTTGTGTTCGCTATTTCCCTAAAACAAAAGAACCAAAAATAGAATGTTATGAGGTTTTAGAACGTTTATACTCGGCTCTTGAATATATCACCGTTGACGGCAAATTGTGCAGGGGCACGAATATGCACGGCGAAGTGTCTGACGATTTCCTGAGCTTCTTTGTAAACTATGACGTATTCGTTTATAAGGACACCGAAGAAAAAGAGCCTATGGAAGTTCTTAACCATAACGGCGAAGTGAAAGGGTCATAATATGGCAACAAAAAATACAAACACAGCCCAAAAGGCTGAAACAACAAACAAAGAACCTGTGTTTACTAAAGCACAGTTTCTTAACTCAAAAAAATATTTAGAAAGAAGAGACGCTTTAAGTGCTATTCTTGACGAAAACAGAGAGTATACACATTCAGAAGTTGAAGCTCTTCTTGATGGATTTATGAAAGGTAAGGTGAAATAAGTATGGCTTTAGGCGGCGGAACTTTTACAGTTCAAAATAAAATTCTTCCCGGCACTTATATTAACTTTGTTTCTCTTGCTTCAGCGAGTGCGACACTTTCTGACAGAGGAATAGCAACAATGCCCCTTGAACTCGACTGGGGTATTGAAGGAGAAGTCTTTGAAGTTACAAGTGCGGATTTTCAGAAAAATAGTCTTAAGCTTTTCGGCTATTCTTACGAACATGAAAAGCTTAAAGGACTTCGTGATTTATTCAAAAATATTCATACCCTTTTTGCATATCGTCTCAACGGCGGTGGCGTTAAGGCTTCTAACACTTATGCAACGGCAAAATATCCCGGCGTACGTGGCAACGATATACAGATTGTCATTCAGAAGAACGTTGAAAACACTTCGCTTTTCGACGTATCGACAGTTATCGGCACGACTACCGTTGATAAGCAGAGCGTTGAAAGTGCGAAAACTCTCAAGGATAACGATTTTGTAACTTTCAACACTTCGTCTTCGCTTTCCGTTGTGGCTGGTTCGCCTCTCACAGGCGGTACTAACTCCGAGCTTGTCGGAAACACTTATCAGACGTATCTCAACAAAATCGAAAGCTATTCCTTTAACGCTCTCGGTGTTGCAACTACTTCCGAAGAAATTAAGTCTCTTATCGTGGCATTCACAAAGAGACTACGTGACGAACTCGGCGTTAAGTTTCAAAGTGTTGTATATTCTAAGGCGGCAGATTATGAGGGCGTTATTAACGTTAAGAACAAGGTAGCTGACGAAGGAGTTTCCGAAGCTTCCCTTGTATATTGGGTAACGGGTGCGGCGGCTGGTTGCCCTGTCAACAAATCCAATCTTAACAAACTTTATGACGGTGAGTTCTCCGTTGATACAAATTACACCCAAGCACAGCTTACACAGTGTATTCAGAACGGGGAGTTTGTTCTTCATAAGGTAGGCTCAGACGTAAGGGTGCTTGAAGACGTTAACTCTCTTAAAACCACCACCGATGAAAAGGGCGACGTATTCAAGGACAATCATACTATAAGAGTTATAGACCAGATTGCCAATGATACAGCGGTTATATTCAATGAAAAGTATCTCGGTAGCGTTCCCAATGATGAAGCCGGAAGAACAAGTTTGTGGCTTGACCTTGTTAAGCAGCGTGAACATTTACAGACTATCAGAGCTATTGAGAACTTCAACGAAAAGGATATCACTGTGGCAAAGGGCGATACAAAGAAATCGGTAGTTATAAACGATGCCATTGAACCGGTTAACGCTATGGCTAAACTCTATATGACTACCACTATTGCATAAAGGAAGGGGTAAAATGAACAATGCTTAACAACGTAAAAATGAAAGCTTCAGACGCTATTTCAGCTAAACTTGCAGAGTGTTATATTACTATTCCAACTAAGGGGAATCCTAATGGAAATAGATACAACTTTATGCAAATTATAAATTTTGAAGCAAGCTTTGAAAAAACTAAGACCGAAGTGCCTATCCTTGGACAGACCGGCACAGGAAATAAGGCAACAGGCTGGAAGGGTACGGGTAAGGGAACCTTCCACTATAACACGTCGATTTTTCGTGAAATGATGGTCGAGTATAAGAGAACAGGGGAAGACGTTTACTTTGATATTCAGGTTACTAACGAAGATCCCACAAGTTCAGCTGGTAGACAGACAATGGTATTCACTGGCTGTAACATTGACGGCGGTATTCTTGCTAAGTTTGACGCTGACGGCGAATATCTTGACGAAGATATGGACTTCACTTTTGAAGATTTCAAAATGGATGAACAGTTCAAACTTCTTGATGGGATGCTGACAACAAAATAATAACACGCCCCCGTTATATCCGGGGGCATTTTAACCCCCTAAAATATAAAAAAGAGAGAAACGAAAGGTAGATTATAATATGTCAAACTTCAGCAGATTTATGAAAGAAAATAAGGCGGTAAAGGCTAACACAACCTATGCGGCTACAAAGTCATTGATTGACGAGAACGGGAAACCTCTTGAATGGGTTATCAAACCTTTAACAACTAAACAAAATGAGGATATCAGAGACAAATGTATGAAGGATATTCCCATAGCGGGTAAGCCTAATATGTTCAGACCTAAGCTTGACACCTCAACGTATATTGCAAAGCTTATTTGTGCCTGTGTTGTAGAGCCTAACCTTTACGACAAAGAGCTTCAGGACTCTTACGGTGTAATGACCCCCGAAGAACTCTTGAAAGAAATGGTTGACAACCCTAGCGAATATCAGGAGTTCGCCGCTTTCGTTCAGAACTACAACGGGTTTGACACTACCCTTGAAGATAAGGTTGAAGAAGCAAAAAACTAATTGAAGAAGGAGATGCCGAAGCCAATTATGCACATTTTGCATTGCAAAAACTTCGCATTTTACCTTCTACATTCTTAAACCTTGAAATGAACGAAAAGGCTTTTGTGATAGCTTCTATCAAAGTAAGAATTGAAAAAGAAAAAGAAGCCGAAGCAAAAGCTAAACGTAAAAAATAATAACGAAAAATATAAAGCGGTCAGATGTGTTCTTGACCGCTTTTTACCTTATTTTCACCAGAAAGGCGGTGAAAAAAGAATATGGCGAGTATATCAACGTCTATTGCGATATATGACAAAGTTTCCGCCCCTATCAATAATATGATAAGCGCCTTAACTGACATGTGCGATGCATACGAAAGCGTTGAAAGGTCAATGGGCAAAGGCTTTGACACTTCAAAAATAGTATCAGCAAGGGCGGCTATTGACAGGGCGGCGGATAGCGTTGTAAAGCTCGGTAGAAATACCGACGGAGCAGAAGACGAACAGAGAGAATACAATAGAGCCGTACAAAGTGGTGACTCCGCTATGGACGGACTTGTGGGCAAGGTTGCCGGGCTTGTTGCAACCTATGCTTCGTTACAGACTGTCGGTAAGCTAGTCAACTTATCCGACGAAATGACACTTACGACTTCAAGACTCGGTTTGCTAGTCGAGGGCGAAGAAGAGGTCGCAAAGCTACAAGAACAGATTTACGAAGCGGCGCAAAGGTCAAGGGGCGAATATCAGGCTATGGCTAATACCGTAACAAAATTAGGTCTTGTTGCCGATAAAGCCTTTAGCGGTACTGAAGAAATGGTTGCATTTTCGGAACTGTTAAACAAAAACTTCGTTGTCGGCGGTGCTTCTGCAACAGAGCAGGCTTCGGCTATGTATCAGCTAACCCAGGCAATGGGATCGGGACGCTTACAAGGTGACGAATACCGTTCTATTATTGAAAACGCCCCGCTTCTTGCAAAGAGCATTGAAGACTATATGCGGAACGTGCAAGGGGCAACGGGAACTATGAAGGAATGGGCAGCGGAAGGTCTTCTTACGGCTGACGTTATCAAGGCAGCGGTATTTGAGTCGGCTGATGAGGTAGAGGAACGATTTGCTCAAATGCCTATGACTTGGGGTCAAGTATGGACAATGATGAAGAATAACGCCCTTATGCAATTTCAACCCGTGCTTGATAAAATCAATTCTTTAGCAAACAATGCAGAGTTCCAGCAGAATATAACAAATCTAATGTCAGGACTGGCTAACGTTGCAAAGTTTGCTTTAAGTGCTATTGACGTTATTGCCAGTGTTGCTTCGTTTATGTATGATAACTGGTCTTTGTTAGAGCCTATTGTTTGGGGTCTTGTTTTTGCTCTTGGGGCTTGGGTACTAATGTTAGGTATAGCGAAAGTCGGTATGCTTATACATTCGGCGGTAACGGCAATTAGTTCACTCGCTAACGGCACTTGGACTTGGTCAACGTTTGCACAGACGGCGGCACAACAGGGATTAAACGCCGCTTTGTTGGCATGTCCTTTAACTTGGATAATTATACTCATAATTGCCGTTATTGCGGTTATTTACCTAGTAATTGCAGCTATAAACAAATTTGCAGGAACGTCAATAAGTGCAACGGGCGTAATTTGTGGAGCTTTTGCTTGGCTTGGTGCTACAATTTGGAATATTTTTGCAGGTCTGGTGAATTCTTTAATTCAAACTATATGGAGCTATTTTGTAGAGCCTTTTATTGGAATTATAGAGTGGATACTAAATGCTTGTAACGGTGGTTTTACGTCATTTGGCGGTGCAGTAGCAAATCTTATAGGGCAATGTATTTCTTGGTTCTTATCACTTGGTAAAATAGTCACTACCATTATAGATGCTATTTTCGGTACCGACTGGACTGGCGGTCTTACTTCACTTCAAGATAAAGTCACCTCGTGGGGTAAAGACGAAGAAAATGCTATCACTATAAGCCGAGAAGCACCTCAATTAAAGAGACTTGATGCAACGGACGCTTGGGATTCGGGTTATAGCTTCGGCGAAGGTCTTGCCGATAAGTTTAGTATCGATATGGATAGTCAAAACAATATGTTTGACTCGGAAAGCTATGATGCAGCCAATGCACCGTCAAATATAGCCAACACGTCAGACAACACAGACAAAATGGTTGACTCTCTTGACATATCAAGCGAAGACTTGAAGTATTTAAGAGACATAGCCGAAAGAGACGTTATAAACCGCTTCACAACGGCAGAAATAAAGGTTGAAATGACGAACAATAACAATATCTCGTCCGACACTGACCTTGACGGAATTGTTAACTATCTTGCAAATGGAGTAAACGAGGCAATGAGTATAGCAGCGGAAGGAGTATCGGTATAATGGCTTATTTTGTATTTTTGGGTGATATGATTTGTCCTGTTACCCCATCTAAAATTGACACAAAAATAAAGGGTCAGAATAAAACTCTGACCCTTATAAACGACGGCGAAATAAATATGTTAAAAGCCCCAGGGCTAACGGAAATTAGCTTTGACTTGCTTCTTCCTAACGCAAAATATCCTTTTGCTGTTTACGATATGAAAAAGTATCTTGTGGTTCCGAATGCAGACTACTATATCAACAAAATAGAACGGTTAAAAACAGAAAAGAAGCCGTTTCAATTTATAGTTACAAGAACAAAGCCAAACAATCAAGCCTTATTTGATACTAATATCAAGGTGTCTCTTGAAGATTACACAATCAAAGAGGACAAAAAAGAGGGCTTTGACTTTGTTGTAACAGTAAAGCTAAAGCAATACAAGGAATATGGCACGAAGATTTATAACGGCACCGGCACGTTACAGCCCACAAGGTCCACCGAAAACTCGCCCGAAGCCAAAACACACCACGTTAAACCGGGGGACACTCTTTGGAATATTGCTAAATACTATTATGACAACGGCTCAAAATACACGATTATTTATGAGGCTAATAAAAGTATTATCGGCGGAAACCCTAATTTGATATATCCGGGTCAGGTACTTACTATTCCTGACGTTTCGGGCAAGGTGGCGACCGGAGGCGGTTCTTTAAGCGTAAACAAAAAACCAAAATATACTCTTACTATAAACGCAATTTTTGATGCACTCGAAGGATATACTGTTAGAGCTGGTTATAAAGAGAATAACAAGTTTGTTTATAAAACACTTATAGAAAACACTATTGATGGTGAGGATTTAGGATTCTTCAAAAGAACAAGTCATATAGCTCTCGAAAAAGGAACCGAGGTAGTTTTTCACTTCATCAGCAATTTACGAACCTCTATTGCTCTTGTAGGCGATGATTCGTGGATCAGGAGTCCGGATGGTGAAGAACTAGTTTTTGCAACGACTGTTGACAAAAACAAAGAAGTAACTATAACTCCTCCCTACCTTGAAAATTTAGCATTTTATTATTAGGTGTGAACAAAATGAAAATCGAACTTTTAATTGAACACGAAGGAAAACTATATGAGCCGGCGGTTGAAGAAGGTATAACGTGGTCTACAGAAAGGCAAGGCTCACCGGGACAGCTTACTTTCAAGGTAGTCAAAGACAATATCTTGAACTTTACTGAGGGTGACCCTGTCAGGCTGAGAGTGGACGATAAAAATGTTTTCTTTGGCTTTGTTTTCAAAAAGAAACGTGACAAGGGCGATACTATTGAAGTTACCGCCTACGACCAGCTTAGATACCTCAAAAATAAAGACACTTATAAAATTGAAAACGAGACCGCAAGCACTTTTATAAAAACCTTAGCTCAAGACTTCAATCTACAAACAGGCAATATAGACAACACAGGCTATATAATTCCATCAAGAGTTGAAAGTAACACAACGTTATTTGATATGATACAAAACACCCTTGACTTAACCATGCAGAACACTAAAAAGCTTTATGTTATGTATGACGATTTCGGCAAAATAATGCTCAGAAGTTTGGAGAACATGAAGTTAAACGTGCTGATAGATGAGGAAACAGCCGAGAACTACGACTATGAGTCATCTATTGACAGTAATACCTATAACAAGGTCAAACTTACTTACACCACGGACGACAAAACAAAGGTCTCAGACGTTTATACAACTAAAAGCACCGAAAACATCAATAAGTGGGGAGTACTTCAATATTTTGATACCTTACAAGAAGGGGAGAACGGACAGGCTAAAGCCGACGCTCTCCTTTCTCTTTACAATACCAAAACAAGAACCCTTTCAATTAAAAATGCTTTTGGTGACGTTCGTGTAAGGGCGGGGTCTTTTTTGCCCGTAATTCTGAACTTAGGTGACGTTAAAGTTCAGAATTATATGCTTGTCGAGAAGTGCAAACACGAATTTAAGGAGAGTGAACATTTTATGGAATTGACCTTGAGAGGCGGTGAATTCATTGCTTGACGCAAAAGACCTATTAAAAGCCATAAAAAAAGCCGCCGTTGAAGCGGTAGAAGCAAGTCAACCGACGGACTTTTGCTTTGGTGAGGTTCTTTCTACTTCCCCCTTAAAAATCAAAATTGAGCAAAAACTTACACTAGGCAAAGCCCAACTAATAATGACCGAAAGGACCTCAAGATTTTCACCTTTGGAGACGGGTGACGGGGTCGTTCTTTTGAAGAAAAAAGGTGGTCAGAAATATTTAATACTTGATAAGGTGGTGGACACATGATACCTTCAACAAGCACTATCTTAACAACTGACTTGGCACTTGATACACCGACAAGCAAGGACTATAAGCTTCGAATAGAACAGAATACAATAAACGGTTATTGTGACCGTCAAGAAGCAATGAAACAGGTAGTATATAAGATTTTGAACACGGAAAGATATCAATACGTTATTTATTCGTGGAACTACGGTGTAGAGCTTCAGGACTTATTCGGCATGCCTGTTACTTACGTTCGCCCCGAATTGCAAAGACGTATTGAAGAAGCTTTGCTTCAGGACGATAGAATAACGGGAGTATCAGACTTTGAATTCGACACAAAAACCAAAAGGACGGTGAAGGTCTCGTTTACCGTCAATACCATTTACGGTGATATCAAGTTAGAAAAGGCGGTGAACTACTAACAATGTTTGAAAGCGTAACTTATGAAAATATTTTGAAACGAATGCTTAACAGACTTCCAAGTGATATTGATAAAAGAGAGGGTGCAATATCCTACGACGTTCTTTCTTCGGTAGCCGTTGAGCTTCAGAATATGTATATAGGACTTGACGGAGTCCTTTATGAATCGTTTGCCGATACCGCTTCTTTGCCATATATGAAACGAAGGGCGGCAGAAAGAAACATACCGCAAGAACAGGCGACAAGTGCCGTTCTTAAAGCCGTTTCAACACCTATAAGCCTTGATATTCCTATTGGGTCAAGGTTTTCCCTTGAAACTCTTAACTACATCGTAACAGAGAAAATCAAAGACGGAGAATATAAGGTGCAATGTGAAACACTCGGAATAGAGGGCAACGTGCATTTTGGTTCTCTTATTCCCATTGATTACGTTGACGGTTTAGAGACTATTGAAATAGCGGAGCTTCTCGTTCCCGGCGAAGATGCCGAAGACATTGAAGAGCTGAGAGAAAAATATTTTGACAGTATTTCGGCTCAGTCGTTCGGCGGTAACATAGCAGACTACATTGAAAAAGCAAAGAACGTTAAAGGGGTAGGCGGTGTAAAGGTAACGCCTACGTGGAACGGTGGGGGTACTGTTAAGCTGACGATTGTAGACAGCACATTTGGCGTTCCCTCTGAGGACCTTATAAACGAGGTAAAACAGGAAATAGACCCCGTAGAAAATCAAGGTCAAGGCTACGGCACAGCACCAATAGGGCATACAGTGACTATAGAGAGTGCGGAAGGTGTCAGTGTTGACATAACATCTAATATCACTTATGCAGAAAACTGGTCTTGGGAGTCAGCGGGGTCGTATGTTAAAGAAGCAGTTGACGAATATTTCACCGAACTTAATAAGGGGTGGGATGAGAAAAACGACACCGCTTTAGTAGTGAGAATAAGCCGACTTGAAGCGGATATCTTAAATTGCTGTGAAGGTATTATTGACGTTACGGGAACTACCCTGAACGGTTCTGACAAAAATCTATTTTTAACAAAATATCAAATCGTGGTGAGGGGGGCTATCAATGGCGAGTGAAAGACTTCTTATTGATTACTTACCCCCTTTTTTGAGAGAGTTTCGGGAAATGCGGTTTATCATGGCAGCAATACAGCCCGAAATAGACACGTTATATGAAGCAATGCAGAACGCCCTTGACGACCAATATATACAGTATGCAACCGAAAGCGGTATCAAGCGATGGGAAAAAATGCTTAAAATCACCCCTAAAGATACAGAAACCTTAGAGGAAAGACGTTTCAGACTTTTGACGATAATGGGGAAGGAAACACCATATACCCTTATAAAGCTTCACGAAATGCTAACGGGTATTTGCGGAGAAGGAAATTACTCGGTAGAGATTAAACCTTCCGGGTATCACATTGCAGCTTTAGCTTTTTATGGCGAGAGTCAATATCTGCCCGATTTTCAGGGAATTATTGATTCATTAGAATTTTATTTCAAATATCGTCTTGGCGAAGGAAATTACTCAATAGAGGTATTGCAAGATAGCGAACAGCTTAAAATTTATATGTATGTTGAAGCTAGTAAATATCAACTTTTTCTTGTGGGATTAGAAGCCCAAATGAAAGATATGTTCGGAGAGGGGAACTTTTCAATACAAGACCAAAAAGCCGACTATTTTCACATAATGGTTTTGTTATCACTTGCAAACCAAAACAATTATCAACAAGTTGTGGATATGTTGAGTAACACATTACCGGCTAACCTTACACAAACAGTTCAAATTCAATATAACCATTACGGCATATTGAAACAGTTCACCCATGAAGAGCTTACCGCTTATACACATAACCAATTAAGAAACGAGGTGTTTTTGAATGGATAATACACAATACTTAGAGCTTGGAAAACCGACACAGGAAGATTTTTACGACGTTGAAGTCCAAAATCGAAATATGGACATTATCGACAGAGAAATTAAAAGCATTGACGAATACCGAAACATAGATACCTTTTCCTCGTTTAGTGAGCTTGATATAAGAGATGATGGTTCATTAACTATTGATGATATGTTAGAGGCTTTGAATAATAAACACAGTGATCTTAATTCTAATGCGATTTTTGTTGAGCGTATTGATGCAACGAGTCTTATTTCCCCAAATGGTGAAGCAGGTCAAATTATGGTGTTCACCAGACTTACCGGTGCCGTTTTGCTTTATGTGGCGGATAATAAACGCTTTTTCTATGGCGTTACTCAATATTCTTCGGGTGTACAGTATAAATGGCAAGGCTGGAAAGAGTTGTTAAACACTGATAGCGGAACGTTTACGGGAACACTTAAAATTAACAGTTCTTCTCCCACTCTTGAAATGACCGACACAAGCAACAACGGCGGAACGAAGGTTTATAAAAATGCAAGTTCTGAAGCTGATTACGGAACATATATAAGCGATATTGCTTCCGACGGAACGTGTGATATTCTTATATTGAGAAGAGAAGGCTCAACCAATGCCGACAAAATCTCTTTGAGAGTTCAAAGTGCCGACGGCTCAACCTATGACACGTATAAAATTTACGGTGAGCATAACAAGCCCACTCCGGCGGATATTGGGGCGGCAACGAAAGAAGAAGTACAGACGGCACAGTCAACGGCAAATACCGCAAAGACTAACGCTGCAACCGCTCAAAGCACCGCTAACACGGCTAAATCTAACGCCGCTACGGCTCAAAGCACAGCAGATGTCGCCACAACAAAAGCGGATAACGCACAATCCTCTGCAAACATGGCACAAACAACTGCTGACGAAGCATTAAGTAAGGCTAATAATGCGGCAACGACAAAAACCTACACCGTAAACGTGTCTGAGTCCGAATGGGGAGAAGACGACGTAAACGGCGGCTATTATTGCGAAAAATCAGTTACGGGATTACTTCCCACCGATAATCCTATTATAGATATAATACTCGGCTCTGATATAGATGCAAACGAGGAGTTTATTTCGGCGTGGTCGGTAGTTACAAGAGTTGTAACGGACACAGACGTTATAATATTGTATGCAAACGAAACATATCCGCAAGTGGCTTTATCATTACAAATTAAGGTGGTGAGATAATGGGAGAAGCATTTATCACTCGCAGAGGAAAGATTGATAACACTGATTTCTTTTTAGAGCCTACAAGTTTTACTGACCACATAATTTGTTATCAAGGAGAGACTCAAAGCCCAGTTAAATTTAATTTTTCCGGGAAAATTAGGGTTTATCTTCAACAAACAAGTGCGTTGGGTTATGCTCCAACGTCACAACATACAGTCAGTGTCTCAGTTTATAAAAATGGCACAGTAGTTAAGAGTTTTTCAAAGACTATTTTACCAAATACTATTAATCAATCTACTTACCAAGATGTTGATATTTCTGAAGGAGATATTCTTACAGCAACTTGGCGTTGCTCTAGCTTTTCTGCGATGTCATTATCTTTCAGAGCTTATATAAAAAATAATAATATAGTCGAGACTCAATAAATTGATTTATAGAAAGGAGATATTATGTATATAACTTATAACAATAAACACTATCCTTGCAAATGCAAGGTGGGGTCTACAATGATATATAGCGGTTTGCCTGAAGACTTTCCCGGGTCGGTAAGCGGTGAAATTGTACTAAAAGCAAATGACGGCTTTATGCTTCGTACAGATAAGACAGAGGACTATCTTTATCAGAAGTACGAAAACGGCACATTAACGCTCACGAATACGCCTGAACCTGAACCAATAGAGCCTGAACCGATAGAGCACACGGAAGTAACAACAGAAGATATGGCAAGGGTAATAATGGAAGGAGTGAACGAAGTATGATGACAAATAAAGAACTCGTTTTAGAGACTTTGAGAAGGTCGGGAAAGCTTATTGCTCAGTCGGTACAGAGCAAAGCTTCAGAAATGACGGGTACAGAATTGAACGAAGAAAAGAATTATATTCCTTCTTTCATGGAAGCTTGTAAAAAAACGAATATGCTAAACCGTCCTGTCGGTTTTGTTTGTTGTTCTTCAGAGGGGAGAGTAGTAAAGCTTCTTCAAGTCTACGACTCTACCATTTACACAGACGAGCCTGAAAGACTCCCTGCACAGTGGGGCTTTGTGTGGTCAGACAATCCTAAACACGCCTTGCCGTTTATTGCTCTTTCAACCTCTCCCTATATGAAGGGTAATTGCTGCACCGAAAACGACGTTGTTTATAGGTCTACCCTTGATAATAACGTTCACTCTCCTTCTTCCTATCCTCAGGGCTGGGAAGTCGTGACCGAATAAGTTAAGGGGGTAGTGCAAAATGGAAAGAGAATTTGAACACCGCTTAACAGAGGTAGAAGACAGAGCGAAATCTAACCAACACCGCCTTGATGAAGTGGAAAAAAGGCAAGACGACCTTGACAAAATCGTCAATACTGTTTCACGGCTTGACGAGAGAGAAAAAAGGGTCGAAAACGACGTAAAAGAAATTAAAACCGACGTTAAAAACTTAACCAGCATACCGGCGAAAAGGTGGGAAGGGCTGATTACTCAGCTTATAACTATTATCATTGCCGCCGTTGCTGGTTTTGCTTTGACGAAAATCGGTCTTTAATAAGCAAAAACGAAAGGAAGAAACATTATGAACACTTGGAAACAGAAACTCACAAGCCGTAAATTTTGGGTAGCCGTTATAGGCTTTGTTACCCCCACACTTCTTGCCTATGGTGTAGCACAGGAAACCGTAACACAAGTAGCCGGTATTATTATGGCTGGGGCTACGCTTATTGCCTACATAATCGGCGAAGGTCTTGTTGATGCCAACAGAACAGAAACAAACCACAACGAAAACGAAGGTGAGTAATTATGGCAATTAAAATTTGTCTTGATGCAGGGCATTACGGAAAATATAATCAAAGCCCAGCCGTTAAGTCATATTACGAAAGTGTTATGACTTGGAAACTTCACAATCTGTTAAAAACGGAATTGGAGAAGTTCGGAATTGAGGTTATTCTGGCACGAACAAATCAAGCAACCGACAAGGCACTCTTTCAGAGGGGCGCAGCGTCTAAAGGGTGCGATTTGTTCCTTTCAATTCATTCTAATGCGGTCAAAGAGGGAGTTGACGAAATCACGGACTACCCCGTGGCTATTGTTCAGCTTGACGGCAAGGGCGATAAACTAGGTCGGTCTCTCGCCGATATTATGCATAAGACTATGGGAACAACTCAAAAAGGACAGATTTACAAAAGAAGAGGAACTAACGGCGAGTGGTACGGCGTTCTTCGTGGTGCTTCTTCCGTCGGTACTCTTGGAATTATCCTTGAACATTCCTTTCACACGAACACAAAAGCGGCTAAATGGCTGTCAAATGATAGTAACCTCTTGAAAATGGCAATAGCCGAAGCCGAAGTTATTGCTAACTATTTCGGTGCGAAGAAAGTAGAGAAGACGGAAGAAAAGCCCTCGGGCATTATTTATCGTGTCCAGGTGGGCGCATATCACGCTAAACCAAACGCCGAAGCTATGGCGGCGAAGGTTAAAGCTAAAGGCTTCGACACCTATATAGCAAAAGTGGGCGTTTATTATAAGGTGCAAGTCGGGGCATATAGCAAGAAGCCAAACGCCGAAGCAACTCTTAAAAAGCTAAAGGCAGCAGGGTTCAAAGATGCTTATATCACCGAAGCCAACACCGAACCCATAAAAACTATATGGGAAATCGCCGAAGAAGTCATAAAAGGAAAGTGGGGAGTCGGTCAGGACAGAAAAAACCGATTAACCGCAGCCGGTTATGATTATGAAGCTATACAAAAAATCGTTAACGACAAGCTCAAAAAATAATACGTAAAAAGATAAAGCCCTCTCAAAAATTTTTTCATTTGAGAGGGCTTTGTTTTGTTGTTAGTCTTCAATATATTCTAATAAGTCACCGGGCTGACAGCTCAAGAGCTTGCAGAGCTTATCAATAGTTCTTGTATCAATATCTCCGCCTTCTTTAATTTTTTTGAAAGTTGCTTGACCTATAATATTGTCTTTCTTTATGGTGTATGAAGTGACACCTTTTTCTTCCATCAATTTCAGTAGTTTATCGTATTTTATAGACATTTTAACACTCCTTAACATTTAGTACTTATATAATATCACTATTTTATCACTAAAACAAGTGACAAAATAAACAAATAGTATCTCTAAAAATTGTGATATTTGTCTATTGATTATCACTAAAAATAGTGATATAATATATACAGAAATTAAGAGAGGGGGGTGATAAAATTGAGGAAAAGAAAAAGGTCAACCAAGACCGAAATTAACTTAGCCGAGTTAATTGTAAACGGTTTGGTCGACCTCATTGTCGGGGTTATACTTACCCTGATAGCTAAATGGTTGTAAAACAACCGACAATCAAGAGGAGATTTCCTCTCCTCTTGATTTTAGCATAAACAAAATAAAAAATCAAGGAGTAATTATGAAAGAATTTTTATTAACTTTATCAATCGTGATGATTGGGCTTGGTATTTCCAAACTCTTAAAAGCTCTCGTCTTATATCTTCATCAGAGAGGGTGGAGAAAATGAATAATATTGATAGAGAAATCGTAAGCCTTTGGAAGAGATTAACCGAGAGGGAAAAGAAAGAGGTTCTTAGGCAACTACACGAGAAATTGTCCCCTCGTTGTCAAATCAAAGAGAATGAGAGGGAATTTATATGCATGGTAATGTGATAGATCTATCAGGTCGGAAATTCGGTCGCCTGACAGTTATTGAACCAGCTCCAACTCCCAAAGGAAAAAAAGGGCATAACCAATATTGGAAATGTCTCTGCGATTGCCAAAACGAAGTAGTTATAAATAGCAGTAACTTAATACGAGGCGATACACGGTCTTGCGGGTGCTTAAGAAAGGAACGATCAACCAAGCACGGAATGGAAAAAACAAGGTTATACAGAATCTATCACTGTATGAACGTAAGATGCTATAATAAAAATAGCAATTCCTATCCAAACTATGGTGCTCGTGGAATAAAAATATGCTCGGAATGGCTTGACAAAGAAAACGGTTTTCAAAATTTTATGGAGTGGAGTTTAGCTAACGGTTATGCGGATAATTTAACAATAGATCGTATAAATGTAGAAAGTGGGTATTCTCCAGATAATTGCCGCTGGGCAAATCGCCAAGAACAGGCAGTAAATAGAAGAATACCTAAAAATAATAAATCGGGGCATAAAGGCGTTTACAAGATGTGCAGCGGAAAATATCGGGCATACATACGCAAAAACAATAAACTGCATTATCTCGGCACCTTCTCCACCCTTGAAGAAGCAGTAGATGCTCGTGAAAGAGCCGAGAGGGAATTATACCCTGAAAACAAAAACTGAGGTGTTATACCTCAGTTTTTGTTTTTACAGCATGTCGTTCAAAACATCATTTAAGTGCAAGGGCGATAATCGCAGTATATTGAATCTCAAGCATAAGCAAATCACAAGAACTAGGTTTGGCGATACATTTTGAACGAAAGCTACTTTTTTGTTTTTTTGGTATGCTGCAATGCCATATACAGTTTTTTTACCTTCGGCTTTTGAAGAGCCTGCGGAGATTGGTAGATATAGGAGCAACAAGCCCTGCCTCCTTTTCCAGTTTTTTTATATCGAGTTCCAAAAAGAAAATTAAGCGGAGTAAGGTCAAACTACCAGGGAGCTTTTCGCCCGCTTCTAACATTTGATACCAGCGTGTGCTTACAGAGATAGCTTCCGCTACTTCATTCTGTGTTAACCCTTTGTCAAGTCTGGCATCTAAAATCATATTGGCAAATGCAAAGGTTAAGCTTGATTTTGTTTTTGATTTCATAATCGTTCCTTTCAAAGCAACATTATCCACAAAATTCATTCTGAAAGAACGAACTACCTATTCGTGTCAAGGAACAGGAACCGACATTTTACAAAATCATTAACTACAACTAAAAACTTTTACTACATCATTACTACATCATTTTTTGGGCAAATTTGGGGTATTTCGGCACAGTTTGGGAAAGTACAAAAACAAGAAAAAGCACTGTGTACAGGCTTTTTTAGCCTATATACAGTGCTTTTTGAAATGGGGTGAGTGATGGGATTCGAACCCCCAATAAAATGCCGTATATAAGGCTAAATCAAGCCTACTACATCATTTTTACATTATTTGTTGAAAAAATCGTTCAATTTTGACGCATATTCTTTCTGTCTC
>JAZNYT010000120.1:0-1870 GCA_045594565.1 Eubacteriales bacterium | reverse complement strand
GCCATTGTCGTTTCTCCTTTTCGTTTAAAATTCTGTTTTATAGTTTTTGCAATACAAGTCAACCAGTCCTTTTCTCTCAAGATCTTTCATGAAGTGGTTGATTGTGATTTCGATGGGCGGTGTGTCATATGGAAAGTATGTTTCACGGAAAACGTCTTTGCCGTCTGAAACAAGATAAGTAAAGCTATATGCTTCCGGGCAGAGTGCAAAGTACATAGGGTGTTGGGTGCTTGCTCTATACTTTCCGAAGTCATACGTTTTTGAAAACTTAACGTCGTAGATTTCGCTTGCTCTGAGGGCATCGAGGATTCCGAACAAATGAAAGTCTATGCCGTTGATGGTTACGTCCTTTCCCAAAGGCACCTGAAAGACAGCGTCTTTAAGGGTGCTGCCAATCCCGGTGACGGGTGCATACCACTTATGGTCCTCTGGGGTCAAAGCTCCGTTTGCGTTTGCGTACACCATGTTTTCAAACTCAATACCGTCAAGCATTGCCTGAGTTTGCTTTGTGGGTTTTCTTCCGAGGTAGTCCACAAATTCTTTGAACTTTTCCTCGGAGGAAAACGAATATTCCCATTTATTCAACAACGAATGTGTTATGCGGAAGCTCATTCTTTTGTCACAGCCTCATACTGTTTTGTGCTTTTGTTATAGGCGATACCGACATCCTTCATGCGTTCTTTTAAAAGGGTTTTGAGTTCCTTCTCGGAGGTAAGTGCGTGGTCGAGTTTACCGAGGGCATCGAGGCAGGGGGTCACATCTTCGGGGAGGTTTACGCACTCGATGAGCTGTCTGCCTGTTTCCATGGCGGTGTTATAGGCGTTCTTCTGCGGTGCAAGTCCTTCGCATTCCTTGCGGATGTTTTCTCTTACCACTTCAAAGAGTTTAGAGAGGAAGTCGTTTTTATCGCCGGGGGCAAGTTCGGGGATTTCAAAGAGTCCGCTTATACCGAAGGAGGACTTTGCGTTATAGTTTGCCGTGGGAGTAAATCCGAGGTAGCGCTTTCCGTTCCGAATGAACATATAGGCTCCAAGGTCGCAAGGCTGCCACACGATTGTTTTTGTTGCTCCTTCTACGACAAGGTCGTAAAACACTTCCTCCTCGGTCTTATCCTTCAGTGCATGGAAAATAAAGATTACGTTATACTTTTTACGAATCTCAGCAGAAAGGCGAAGAAATTCACTCTTGATAACGCCGTATCCCTGAAGAGAGAAGCCGCCGTCCTTTTTGGTAGCTGAAGGCTCGGTACGCATTGCCCATTCCTTCATAAGTTCGATGAGTGCACCGCCTGTATCAATTACGATGGTTTTATAGTCATCTCCGAGAGACTTAATGTCTTCGAGAAACTCTTCGTATGTATCAGTTGTGGAGGCTGTGCATCTGTGTTCGGGTTTGACTCTTTTCATTCCTCGGTCGGCATCAAACACAACGGGTGAGGGAGCTGATGAGGCTACAGTTGTTTTACCTACGCCGGGGAGACCGCATATAATCATGCAGATGTTTTCCTCGGTGTAATTTTGTTTTTCGGGTTGTCTAATCATTTGTCTTGTTCCTTTCTTTATGGTTTATTTTTATTTTTTGTCTTATCGTTAATAAAAACCTTATAGTCTCTCACGGCAGCATGGGTAGCGTTGATATTGCCTTTGCGAATCAACTGTTCTCGGTATTTGCAGAGGTATTCTTCTTTGCTGACATCGTACTCGGAAGTTTGATAAATTTCGGTTATTTCGGCGGTGTATGTGACGGTGTATTCGGTCATGGTTGCTCCTTTCAATCATAAGGGTACATTAACTTGTTTAAGTCGTTAAGCTCCCTGCGTAGCCTTACAATGTCATTGCTTATCTGCGAGTGGTTGCGGATTCCCCACCAT
>JAZNYT010000119.1:0-14771 GCA_045594565.1 Eubacteriales bacterium | reverse complement strand
AAGCCTGCGGCTTGGATAAAAAAACGACAGGTATGTACCTGTCGTTTTTTGGTCGAGATGACAAGATTTACTCCAGAGTATAAACTTCGAATCTTTCCCATTAGTCTATCAAAAAAATAACAGAGCACCTTACGGCACTCTGTTATCTTTTTGGTCGAGATGACAAGATTCGAACTTGCGGCCTCTGCGTCCCGAACGCAGCGCTCTACCAAACTGAGCCACATCTCGGTGGACACAGGTTAGTATATCATAAAAGAACTTTTTAGTCAATGCTTATTTGGAAAAAAGAGTGTGCAATATTTTGCACACTCTTTTTAATCTTTGTAGAATTAATACATTCCCATTCCGGGGTTGGGAGCCGCGGGAGCTGCAGGTGTTTCTTCCTTCTTGTCAGCAACGAGCGCCTCTGTTGTAAGAGCCATAGCCGCAACGGATGCCGCATTCTGAAGAGCGGAGCGTGTTACCTTAGCAGGGTCGATGATACCTGCCTCGAACATATCAACGTACTCTTCTGTGTAAGCGTTGAAGCCGTAAGCCTTCTTCTTGGAGGTGAGGATCTTGTTGATGATTACAGAGCCTTCAAAGCCTGCGTTTTCTGCAATCTGACGGGTGGGCTCTTCAAGAGCGCGAAGAACGATTGCAACACCAACCTTTTCGTCGCCGTTTGTTGTAGCGAGAAGCTTCTTAACCTCGGGGATAACGTTGAGGATTGCAACTCCACCACCGGGAACGATGCCGTCTTCAACAGCTGCACGGGTAGCGTTGAGAGCGTCTTCGATTCTAAGCTTCTTTTCCTTCATTTCAGCTTCAGTTGCCGCACCAACCTTGATAACTGCAACACCGCCTGCAAGCTTTGCAAGTCTTTCCTGAAGCTTTTCCTTATCGAATTCAGATGTTGTAACCTCCATAGAGGACTTGATCTGAGCGATTCTGTTCTTGATTTCCTCGGAGTTACCTGCACCGTCAACGATGATGGTAGTCTCCTTGTTGATCTTAACCTGCTTTGCACGACCGAGCTGAGCAACCGTTGCTTCCTTGAGGTCGAGACCGAGCTCTTCTGTGATAACCTCGCCGCCTGTAAGGATTGCGATATCACGAAGCATTTCTTTTCTTCTGTCACCAAAGCCGGGAGCCTTAACTGCAACGCAGGTAAATGTTCCGCGGAGCTTGTTTACAAGGATAGTGGAAAGAGCTTCGCCTTCAAGGTCTTCAGCAATGATAACAAGCTTCTTACCTGCCTGAACAACCTGCTCGAGAAGGGGAAGAACCTCCTGAATGTTGGAAATCTTCTTGTCTGTGATAAGGATGTAAGCATCGTCGATAACTGCTTCCATCTTATCTGTATCGGTTACCATGTAGGGAGAGATGTATCCTCTGTCGAACTGCATACCTTCAACAACCTCGCAGTAGGTTTCAGCGGACTTGGACTCCTCAACTGTGATAACACCGTCAGCAGTAACCTTTTCCATAGCGTCAGCAATAAGCTTACCAACTATCTCGTCGCCTGCGGAAACAGTACCGATACGAACGATATCGTTTGTACCCTGAATCTTCTGAGCGTTAGCGTTAAGAGCTTCAACTGCCTTGTCGATAGCCTTCTGAATGCCCTTTCTGATAACCATGGGGTTAGCACCTGCGGTTACGTTCTTCATACCCTCGCGGATAAATGCCTGAGCAAGGATAGTAGCGGTTGTAGTACCGTCACCTGCAATGTCGTTTGTCTTGGTAGCAACCTCTCTTACAAGCTGAGCACCCATATTTTCGAATGCATCGTCAAGCTCGATTTCCTTTGCGATTGTAACACCGTCGTTGGTGATAAGGGGAGCGCCGAACTTTCTTTCAAGAACAACGTTTCTACCCTTGGGGCCGAGTGTTACCTTAACTGTGTTGGCAAGCTTGTCAACACCTGCGAGAAGCTTATTTCTCGCGTCGATTCCGTAAATAAGTTCCTTTGCCATCTTAAATTACCTCCGATTATTCAACAACGGCGAGAATGTCGCCCTGTCTTACGATGATGTATTCAGCGCCGTCGAGCTTTATCTCTGTGCCTGAATACTTGCTTGTGATTACCTTGTCTCCAACCTTAACGGTCATCTTAACTTCATTTCCCTCAACGATTCCGCCGGGGCCTACTTCTACAACTTCTGCAACAGAGGGCTTCTCCTTTGCAGCTGATGTGAGTATAATGCCGCTCTTTGTTGTCTCTTCGGTCTCAACCATCTTGAGAACAACTCTGTCAGCTAAAGGCTTAAGTTTCATAATAGTTCCTCCTGTATTTAACCTTTTTAATTTACTTTTATCTGTTTAGCACTCAAATGCAACGAGTGCTAACAAGTTATATTTTACACATATTGGAATAAAAATCAAGTGTTTTGTGCATTGTTCACATTAAATTCACAATTTAGTTAAATTGAGCCTATCATCGACAGAAATTCTTCCTCGTTTATGACCTTAATGCCAAGACTTTGTGCCTTTGTGAGCTTGGAGCCCGCATCGCTTCCCGCAAGGACGAAGGAGGTCTTTTTGGATACCGACCCTGCCGCCTTTCCGCCGTTGTCGACTATTGCTTTTTCCGCTTCCGAGCGTGACATAGTGTTAAGAGTGCCTGTAACAACCACCGTCATTCCGTCAAGCACCGACGACTTTTCGGTGGAGATAAACTCGGTATTCACACCTGCCGATTTCAAAGCGGCTATAATTTTCTTGCTTGATTCGTGAGAGAAGAAGTCGGATACACTCTTCGCCAGAATTTCACCGAAATCCTCTACAGTACAAAGCTCCTCAAAGGTGGCTGATTCTACTCCCTCAATGCTCTTGAATCTTTTTGCAAGACTGTATGCCGACTTTTCACCGATGTGGTTTATGCCAAGAGCGAAAAGAAGCTTGGAAAGACAAAGACTTTTTGAGTTTTCCAATGCATTCAGAATGTTGAGCGCCGATTTTTTCCCGAGCCCTTCGAGCACCTCGATATCTTCTTTTTTCAGATAATAAAGGTCGGATACCGAATTTATAAGATTTTTGTTAATAAATAAATCTATAATTGCAGGGCCGAGTCCGTCTATATTCATAGCGTCTCGTGATGCAAAATGAGTAATGCTTCGGTGAAGCTGCGCAGGACAGGCAGAATTGGTGCACCTTATCGCGCTTTCATCCTCCGACACGAAAACAGGCTCACCGCAGGAAGGACAGTGAGTAGGGAAGGAATAGGGGAGCGAACCCTCGGGTCTTCTCGATTTGTCAACCGAAAGGACCTCGGGTATTATCTCACCCGCTTTTCTTACGATTATAGTATCTCCCTCTCTTATATCTCTCTCTGCTATGAAATCCTTGTTGTGAAGGGTTGCACGGGATACGTTTGTACCTGCAAGCCTTACTGTATCAAAATTGGCGTTGGGGGTAAGAACTCCCGTTCTGCCCACCTGAATAGTGATGGAGCGTAGAACTGTGGGCTTTTCCTCGGGCGGATACTTGTAAGCCACCGCCCACTTTGGCACGTTGGTAAGCTCACCGAGAGCCTCTCGTTCACCAAAATCGTCAACCTTTACAACCGCGCCGTCAATATCGAAGGAAAGGTCCTCGCGACTATCTCCTCGTCTTTCGATATCCTTGAAAATCTCGTCGGCAGTAGCGAAAACTCTCACGTCGGGTGATACCTTGAAGCCGAGGGATTTAAGATATTCGAGGGATTCTCTGTGGGAGTGAAGAGCCTTGCCACCCTCTATCTGCTGAATGTTGAAAATGAATATGCTCAGCTTCCTCGATGCAGTAACCTTTGAGTTGAGCTGCCTGAGCGACCCTGCCGCCGCATTTCTCGGGTTTGCAAGAAGCTGCTCGCCCTTCTCCTCGCGCGCCTCGTTGAGCTTATGGAAAACGGCCTTCGGCATATATACCTCTCCTCTTACTTCGATAAAGGGAAGCCTTTCGTTAAGATGCATCGGTATTGCGCCAACCGTCTTGAGGTTTTCCGTAATGTCCTCACCAACCACTCCGTCGCCTCTCGTGGAGCCTCGAACGAACTCTCCGTCCCGGTATTCAAGACTCACCGAAAGTCCGTCAATCTTGTATTCCACCGCAAAGAGCGTGTCCTTTGATACCCTCATCTTTTCTACTGCCGTCTCAAGCTCCTCGCGGCTGAACACGTCCTGAAGACTCTGCATAGCCACAGTGTGAGTTACTTTGTCAAATTTATCAAGCACCGCACCCCCGACTCTTTTGGTAGGGGACGTAGGTGAGTCAAATTCGGGGTGCTCTTTTTCAAGGTCCTGTAATTCGCGGTAAAGAGCATCGTATTCGTAGTCGGGAATTTCGGGAGCATCCTCAACGTAATATTTCTTACTGTGATATTCCAGAAGCGCTCTCAATTCGTTTATTCTTTTCTCAATCATTTTTACACCTGTCTATATAATTTCGTGGGGCTTTTGCTTATTAGTCCACTCTTCTCTGTATTCGTCGGATACCTTCTCACTCTTCAAAAAAGCGATTACCTCCGAAAGCTTTTTCACCGAGTAGTCTACCATAGCTCTGGCTATTCTCTCGTTCATTCCGTCGTGCATATCGCCCTCGTAGGAGTTGGGGAAGTTTGCCATCCAGCTGAACGGAGTGTTTATCTTCAATTTGGAAAATTCGTCAAAGCGGTGGGTCGACTCATAGGACTCATCGTATACCTTGTCGAGCCTTACCGTCTCGGGACGCACCCCGTATACCCATCCTGTTTCTATAAAATCCGCATGACCGAACTTTTTCTTTCCCTCATTATATGAATTCAGTATTTTTCTGTCCTCGCCGGTGAGGTAGGGGAAGCCCTCATTGAGTATCTTCTTGGGTGTTGCAAAATCTGCTCCGAGAGAGTAATCGAAGACCGAATAGGGCACCTTGTCAAAAAGAAGTCCTCGGATAAAATAGGATATCATCGACTGATTTCCCCCGTGTCCATCGTAAATAAGTATTTTCGAAAAACCGTTTCTGTATATCTCATTGCAGGTCTCGCGAAGGATCTGTAGCCTTAATTCGGGTGAGAAAATAACGGTTCCGAGAAATTCACCTGCCCCTGTCTTTTCACCGAAATACATGGTGGGAAATACGACGGCAAACTCCTTTTCACTTGCCCTTTTGGCAATCTCGGTTATGTGAATAACGTCGGTACCCACGGGCAGATGCTGACCGTGCTTTTCAAGACAGCCTATCGGCAATATACAAAGTCCTGCCGACTTTTTTACGGCGGGAGCAAATTCCTCCTCGCGCAGATTTTCCCATAACATATTTTTTCACCTCAAAAAGTATTATATACTTTTTTTCGGTGAAAGTCAACGAAAAAAGGCGGGCTTTTGCATGCAAAAACCGAGCAGAAAATTATTTTGAAAAAACCTTGAGGAAAAATAAAATATATAGCAATATTATGTCGATTGAGAAAAATAAATTTGTTTTTTGCAAAACCCTTTACAAATATTTCGGTTTTGTGTATAATTATTTTGGATTGGAGGTAATTATATTTATGGACAAGATAGATTTTCAAATTTTAGAGTGCCTTAAGGCTAATTCAAGGGAGAATGCAACCAACATAGGTACGCGGATAAGTCTTTCCACTTCTGCGGTAATTGAGCGTATAAAGAAGCTCGAAAATCAAGGCATTATCGAACGCTATACAACTTTGATAAATCAGACGGCGCTTGGCAGAGAGCTGACTGCTTTTATTTACGTAAGCCTTGAGCATCCCAAATACAACGAAGGCTTTATCGAGCGGATAAACGCTCATAATTCTATTTCGGAATGCCACTATATAGCAGGCGATTTCGACTTCATATTGAAGGTCGTTACTAAATCGGGAAAGACACTCGAAGAAGTCCTCCATTACATAAAGTGTATAAACGGCGTATCCCTCACACGTACAAGCATGGTGCTTTCTACAAGCAAATGCGAGGTTTGCCTCCTGCCCGACAAAGTTAATTAAATAGCGAAATTGAAAACAGACCGTAAAGCGGTGTTCAGTTAGGGATAAATTGGTTTTAGAATGCTCTTTTCGGTTAATACTTCACAAAAAAATCACGTAATACGTCCAGTATTACGTGATTTTTTATGTTTTGTCTTAACACAAAAATATCTATTCTAAAACTGCTTTGCACCCGAAAATTCATAAGTTCGGATGGAGAACAAGGCGAAAATGCGAAGAGTCCCTTTACGGATTACAAGCGTTTTCAACGCAGTTATACGCCGAAATCATGAATTTTGGGCAAATAATCCCTAACTGAACACCGCTAAGGTCTGTTTTTTTTGTGCAAAATGTAAAATGAGCTTGACATTTTTGATTTCTTGTTATATAATACAAATGTAAAGTGAACTTGACGTTTGTGGAGGTGTTTTTTTGAATAATAAAATTAAGGATTTACGCAAGGAAAAGAGCATAACGCAAGATGATTTAGCTTTGGCGGTAGGAGTTACCCGTCAGACTATTATATCTCTTGAAAGCGGTAAGTATAATGCTTCCTTACAGCTAGCTTACAAAATTTCAAAATATTTTAGTAAATGTATAGAAGAAGTTTTTATTTTTGAGGAGGAATAAATATGGATTTCAAGAAAAGACTTAAAACGAGATTAAACGTTGCTTTTATTTATATTGCAATCGGTATAACGTCTATTGTAGCATCGTTTATTATGAAAACGGATAATTATTTCATATCGTCATGGGGAATTGCTTTGGTGGTAATAGGAATAGCTCGCATAAAAAAGCACCGCATAATTACAAGAAGTGAAGATACTATAAGAAAACAGCAAATCATTGAAACTGACGAAAGAAATATTACTATTGTTTACAAGGCAAGAAGTGCTGCTTTTTTGATATATATTCTGCTTTTGGGACTTATTGTAATTATTCTCGGGTTTCTCGATATTGTGGAAGCGGCAAAATGGATTTCTTATTCAGTTTGCTTACTTATAGTAATTTATTGGGGCTGCTACATGATATATCAGAAAAAAATGTAAATACTGTTTTCAAGGGATTTGAAGCTTACTCAAGTCCCTCTTTTTATGTAGGATGAAAATTTTCTTTTTCTGGTTGACTGCTTTTTTGTTATGTGATATAATTTATAAGAATATATGAGAATAGAAACAGGAGAAATAAATGAACTTTTCGGCAGTTGTAAATCAGGTTTTAATGCTTGGTATAATCATCGTTTTCGGCTTTGTTATTTCTGCTACGGGATACGTTAATATAAAAATCAAGGATTCGATATCCAAGCTTATAGTAAAGCTTGTGCTTCCTTGCCTCATCATCTCCTCAATTTCAGAGAAGACCTTTGTGCCCGAGCTCGGGGGTGAGCTTCTTGCAGTGTTCCTTATGACCCTTTTCTGCATTTTTGTGATGTTTATGGTGGGCGTCGTCACCGCCAAGCTTCTTCGCGTACCATCACCCTCAAGGGCGGTGCATAAGCTTCTTTCATCCCTCGGAAACGTAATATTCATAGGCTACCCCGTGGTAGTTGCCATGTACGGCGAAATGGGATTTTTCTACGCCATTATATACTGGCTTGTAAACGACCTCTTCCTCTGGACTGTGGGCGTGGTGATGATGTCGAAAAACAGCGGAGGAAAGAAAGCCTTTCTTTTAAAGCTTTTCAATCCCAACACTATATCATTTGCCATAGCGCTCTTTATGTTCTTCAACGGAATAAAGCTTCCTCAGGTAGTTGCCCCCGCAGTTAAAGCGGTAGGCGACCTTACCGTTCCTCTTTCTATGATATTTATCGGTATGGCACTTTCGGGAGTGCAGCTTCGAAGCATATTTACAAAATGGTGGATATTCATCATCACTCCCATAAAGCTTGTAGCCCTTCCCTTGCTTTTCCTTTTCATCTTCAAGCAGTTCGCTATAAAAGAAATGCTTGTGGGCGTTGTGGTGCTTGAAGCGGCAATGCCTGCGCAGACGGTACTGTCTATCCTTGCAAACGAGCATAAGTGCGACTCGGACTATGCCGCTATCGGTATGTTCGTCACAACTCTTGCGAGTCTTTTTACACTTCCGCTCGTGTGTCGCTTTTTAGAAACCCTGTTATAAATTTAAAATAAATTAGTAGGTGAAAAAATGATTATAAGAAACGGTCTTATCCATAATGCCATAGAAAGAGAGCCCTTTGTGGCTGATATTCTCATTAAAGACGGGAAAATTGTTGAAATCGGGAAGGATATCAAAACCGATGACAAGGATATAATTGACGCCACATGTAAAGAAATTTACCCCGGATTCGTTGAAGCTCATTGCCACGTTGCGATGGCAAGCCGATTCGGTCAAGGCAGAGATTCCTCGGATATAAACGAGAGAAACGACGTTGTATCTCCTCATCTCAGAGCCATAGATGCAGTTGACCCATTTGACGAAAATCTTGAACACGCAAGAGTTGCAGGCGTTACCACCGTATGCACAGGCCCCGGCAGTCTCAATGCCATGGGAGGCACCTTTATTGCTATGAAAACGGTAGGCCGCCGTGTTGACGATATGGTTATAAAGAGCGAGGTGGCGATGAAGTGCGCCTTTGGCGAAAACGTAAGAAACGGTTATTCGTCAAAAAGCGTTTCCACCAGAATGACTATTGCGGCGGTTATTCGCGATATCTTAAATAAGGCAAAGATATATAAGGAGAAGGTTGATTTAGCAGAGGGGGATATTACCAAGATGCCTCCCTTTGATTCCAAGCTCAATGCTCTCCTTCCCGTTATGAGAGGGGAGATGCCCTTGAAGGCTCACGCCCATCAGGCATACGATATTTTCACGGCGATTAGAATTGCTAAGGAATTCGGTGTGAAAATAACCCTTGAGCACGTGACAGAAGGTCACCTTATTGCGGAGGAGCTTGCCGAAACAGGACTTTATATGGCGGTGGGCCCAAACCTTACCAACTCTGCAAAATACGAAATGAGAAACAAGGATTTCGAAACTCCTGCCATTCTTTCGAAAATGGGATGCCACGTGTCTATTATCACAGACAGCCCCGTTATAAATCTTGAGCTTCTTCCCATCTGTGCAGGCTATGCCGTGAAGGCGGGAATGGACCCCTTTGAAGCACTCAAGGCTATAACGATTTACGCGGCTGAACATATCGGAATTGAAGATAGAGTAGGCTCAATCGAGGTTGGCAAGGATGCAGATATAGTTATTACAAACGGATGTCCCTTCGAGGTTTCAACAGTTGTTGAAACAGTACTTATCGACGGGGAAAAAGTAAACTAAAGGGAAAATATAAAATGAAGCTTAATTTAAACGATATTACAAAAATCACAAACGGCTCGGTGAAAACAGAAGAAACCAAGGAGGGCTTTGCCTTCCACCGCTTTACGGAGGAAGAGGAAGCATTATACAGAATAACCAGTCTTGATTTCTTTAAAAAAACCGCAGCGACGTCGGGTATCACACTCTCGTTTAAGACCGACTCCAAGAAGCTTTTTATTGACGTGCTTGTAAAGGCGAGCAGCTCCAGAAGCTATTTTGCAATCGACCTTGCGGTAAACGGGGAGTTTGTAGATTCACTTAACAACTATTCGGAGCTTGAGATTCCCGATGCCTATACGACACTTCCCGCAGAGTACGGCGATTTTTCCAAAAGCTTTACCCTCGGCGACGGCGAGAAGGAGATAACTCTTTATCTTCCTTGGTCGGTGGAAACTATCTTAAAGGAGCTTTCGCTTGACGATGGCAGTAAAATAATTCCCTTGAAGCGTTCGAAAAAGCTTCTTGCCTACGGTGACTCCATAACCCACGGCTATGATGCCTTGAACCCTCGAAACAAATATATAACACGCTTTGCCGATGCCGTAGGCTACGAGGAATATAACAAGGCTATCGGCGGAGAATTCTTTTTCCCTGCGCTCTCCAAGATAAAACAGCCATTCACACCCGACCTCATTACCGTTGCATACGGAACGAACGACTGGTCCAAAACAACGAAAGACGTATTTTTAGTAAACTGCAAGGCTTTTTATGAAAATCTTGCGAATAACTATCCCGACACACCCATCCTTGCGCTTACACCAATTTGGCGTCTTGAAGCGGTTACCGAAACACGTCCCTTCGGAGATTTCTTCGACGTTGAGCGCGGAATAAGAGAAGCCACAAAGAATATTAAAAACGTAAAGGTTGTAAACTGCTACGATTTCGTTCCTCACGAAAGAGGGTACTTCGCCGACCTTCGCCTTCACCCCAACGATGAGGGCTTTAAGTTCTATTTTGAAGGACTTTTGAAGGAAGCAAAAAGCGTTTTATAGGGAGCTAGAAATGAGCAGAATTGCCGAAATAGACAAAAATCTCAAGATAGATACCAACCTCCACCTCGACGACGTGATTTTCATAAATGCCGAGGAAGAGCCCGTAAAGCTTTACGGTGTATTCAAGGAGAATGGAAGCTTCAGAAGAATTCCCGAGACTCTGGCAAGAGAAACGAGCGAGGGGGTACACTATCTTCACAACCTTACCGCAGGGGGAAGAGTAAGATTTTCTACAGACAGTGAATATATTGCGGTTACCGCAAAGATGCACAAGATAGAAAAGGCACCTCACTTTCCCATGTGCGGCTCGTCGGGCTTCGACCTTTATGCCGACGGGGAGTTCTGTTCGTCATTCGTTCCGCCCGTTAATATGACCGACGGCTACGAAGGTGTAATCCGCTTGACGGGTAAAAGAATGCGCGAGATAAATATAAATTTCCCCCTCTACAGTGGAGTGAAGGAGCTTTATATAGGAGTGCAGAAGGACTCTTTTGTAAAAGAGCCAAGGCCTTATAAGTACGAAAAGCCCTTCGTTTATTACGGCTCCTCTATCACACAGGGCGGTTGTGCATCAACACCGGGTATGAGCTATCAGAGCATTGTTTCAAGACGCTTTGACGCGGATTTTATAAATCTCGGCTTTTCGGGCAATGCTCGTGGCGAGGAATGTATGGCGAACTATATAAAAGACCTTGATATGTCTCTTTTCGTTCTGGACTACGACCACAACGCGCCAACCGTCGAGCATCTGATGAATACACACGAAAAATTTTTTAAAGCAGTACGAGAAAAGAATCCCACCCTTCCCATCATTATGATGTCAAGACCTAAATACAAATTGACGGATGATGAGAAGAAGCGCCTCGAGGTAATAAGAGAGACCTACGAAAATGCTCTTAATAACGGAGATAAAAACGTATACCTTATAGATAACGTGAAGCTTACCGAGCTTTGTCTCGGACAGGGAACGGTGGACAACTGTCATCCGACGGATTTCGGCTTTGCTTCTATGGCAAAGGCGGTATGCGACGTGATTGAAAAAATACTTTAAACGAGGATAATTATGAAATATTCAGATAGCTTTGTCAAGAAAAGCTCTAAAATTCTTTTGGGCACCGCTTATTTCGGAGACAGTATATCCGAAGAGCAGGCGTTCGAGATTATGGACACCTTCGTTTCCCTTGGAGGAAACCATATTGATACCGCACGCCTATATGCAAACGGCGAATCCGAAAAGGTGGTAGCACGCTGGCTTAAATCGAGAAAGCCCGAGAACATACTTGTGTCTACCAAGGGAGGCTTCCCCGAAAGTCAGACCTCAAAGGTAATGAGACTGTCGGAGGCAGAGGTAAGATATGACCTGAGTCTCAGCCTTAATGCTCTTGAAACCGATACTATCGAGATGTATTGGCTTCACCGAGATGACGAAAACCGTCCCGTTGAGGAAATTATCGACTATATGAACGCCTTCGTTAAGGAGGGCAAAATAAAGCGCTTCGGCGCATCCAACTGGACTGTAAAGCGTATAAAGGAGGCTAACGCCTACGCCCAAAGAAACGGCAAAATTGGATTTTCCGCAAGTCAGATACGCTTTAGTCCCGCCGTTCTTGTTGAAGGAGGGGACGACAGAAGCCTTGTAACGATGGATAGCGCCTCCTTCGAGGACTACAAGAGGCTCGGTATTCCCGTTGCCGCTTACGCATCACAGGCAAAGGGCTTCTTCTCAAAAATGGCAGAAAAGGGAATAGATGCGTTGAGCGAAAAGTCCCGTGACCGCTATTACTGTGAGGAAAACCTAAAGAGACTTGAAATTATAAAGGAGCTTTCCTTGAAATACAACGTGAGCGTTGCCGCTATTGTTTGCGCTTCTCTTTTGTCCTTCAATACTCCCGACGTATTTCCTATAATCGGCGGAAGCAGAAAAGAGCAGATCGCCGACTCAATGGCAGGCGGAGATATTACGCTCACCGCGGAAGAGCTTGAAGCGATTTTCAAATACAGGGTTTAACGGAAGAAAAGATGCAGATATTTTACGATACCTATCCCGAAGAGACCTCCCTCGCGGTAGCACTCGGTAACTTCGACGGGGTACATCTTGGCCACACAAGGCTTATAAGTGAACTGAAAAAAACAGAATATAAAACGGCGGTATACACCTTTTCCGACCACCCTATTAACGTTATAAGGGGAGAGGGAAGGGTGAAAACCATAAACACCTCCTCCGAAAAGGCGGATATAATAGAAGATCTTGGAATCGACTTGCTCCTTTTCGAAAGCTTTGAAGCGGTGAGAAATATGACGCCTCTCGAATTTGTGGATGAGATACTCATAAAAAAGCTTCACGCGAAGGTAGTTTTCTGTGGCTTTAATTACAGATTCGGAAAGGGCGGAGAGGGGGACGCAGACCTTTTACGTACACTTCTTTCCGACAGAGGTGCCGGACTTTTCGTTATTCCCGAGGTGAAAGTAAACGGCAGAACGGTATCCTCTACCGCCATACGTGAGGAGCTTCTCCGAGGCAATATAACAGAGGCAAACAAAATGCTCGGCAGGCACTATTTCGTGAAGGGCACAGTAAAGCACGGAAAGGCGCTTGGCAAAACCATAGGATTTCCTACAGTAAACCTCGACTTTGAAAAGGGACGAGAGATACCGAAAAACGGAGTATATCTCGGAAAGTGTACACTTCAAGGTAAAACCTATCCCGTTGCCGCAAGCATCGGAGTCAGACCCACCGTTGAAAAGGTACTCCTGCCCCGTCTTGAAGCTCATCTTATCGGCTTTGAGGGCGACCTCTACGGCAAGGAAGTAAAAATTGAGTTTATAGAAAAAATACGCGATGAAGTGAAGTTCGATACTGTCGAAGACCTGAAAAAGCAACTGGCTATCGACGTGGAGCTTTGCCGAAAGCGTTTTAGTGAAAGGTAAAGATTTTGAAAAAGCTTGTTTTGTTTTTCGTGCTTCTTTTGCTTTTGTTATCCCTTGCGGCTTTGGCAGAAGAAGAGACACTACCCGAGATATCTGCCGATTTTGCAGGCGTTTATAACGTTGAATCGGGTGAGATGCTTTATTCTAAAAATTCAAATACTATAATCTATCCCGCATCTCTTGTAAAAATTATGACAGGGGCTCTCGCCCTTGAATACTATAGCACCGCATCACCCGACGAGGTGACGGTCACAGAGACGGCGCTTGAAACGCTCAAGGGCAACAATATAGACCTTGAAGTAGGAGAGAAGGTATCTTTTTATGACCTTGTGGCTGCAGTAGCGGTAGGAGGCGCCAACGATGCCGCCCTCGTTATTGCCGAAACCGTTTCGGGGTCGGTTGATGCCTTTGTGTCGATGATGAACAGTAAAGCAAAGGCTCTCGGCGCAAAGAATACAAAATTCCATAACCCTACAGGCTACCATTCACCCTATATGTACACGACGATTGAGGATATGGCGCTTATCTGCGCCTGGGCGTATAAGAACTCTGAATTTATGCGCATTTCTTCTCTTGTAGATTATACAATGCCCGCTACCAATATGTCGCGCGAGCGAAAATTCACAAATGCCAATCTTCTCCTCGACCCCAACCATTGGCTCCGCCATTACTATGAGGGCACACAGGGTATGAATGCAGGCTCTACCGCAGAAGCAGGCTATACTCTTGCCACCGTTTATGATAACGACGGACAGACGAATATCGTAATTCTTGCAGGCGGTAAGATAGACGGATGGGACTACTTCTATTTCGACGATGCGAGAAAGCTTATAGAATACACCTCCGAAAGCTACGAATACCGCGACCTTGTACCCCGTGATAAGCCTGTTGCCGACCTTCAGATTTATTACGGCAAGGATAGCGACCACATACTTCTCACCACAAAAAATAAAATAACCGCTCTTCTTCCCGAAGATGCGGCAGATGAGGATATAACGACCTCCTACGAAATAACAAGAACCGACTTTAATGCCCCCGTAGCAAAGGGCGACGAATGGGGAGTACTTACCGTCTTTTATAAGGGAGAGCCTGTGGGCACAGTACCTCTTGTTACACAGAATAACATCAAGCGTGACTGGTTTCTCTTTATATCAGGCTATGTTCGCGCCTTCTTTGCCGATGAAACTGTAAAGGGCGTAATATGCCTTGTCTTATCCCTGCTGTTCTTGACAGGAACAATTACCGCAATCGTACTCTACTACCGCCGTCAGCGTGAAATAGAACGAAGACGTCAGGAAAAGCTCCGCAGACTTAACAGAATAAGAAGAACTGTAAAATAAAAAAGTCGCCTTCGGCAAATGATGTTCGCTAACGCTCACGATTTTTATAGGTAGACTTTATTTGTTACACGAAACCCAGATGCAATTTCCTGTGTAATAAAGAAAATGCTATGATGAACAAGTCCAGTAAAAACGGACAATGACAAAAAAGGCCTCCTATGGTAGAATGAAAGAAACTACCATAGGAGGTTTTGTTATGCCTAGAAAATATGAAAAAGTACAAGGCTTATTGCCCATCGTTAAAGAATTGGTCAA
>JAZNYT010000118.1:0-8170 GCA_045594565.1 Eubacteriales bacterium | reverse complement strand
TAATTTTCAATTTTCAATTTTCAACTTTCCATTTCTCATTTCTCATTTCTAATTAAAAAATCGTATTCCATTGTCCATTGTCCATTTTCAATTAACAAAAAATGCATCACCCAAAAGGGTTGATGCATTTTTTATTGTTTTATTTCTTCAAATGCTTTATTTGTTCAAGAGAAAATAATTTCGAAGTATTTTTTCATTATGCGAGTGCACACGAGTGAGGAGAGGACGCTTTACAAAGCGTAAAGCGACGATGCCGAGTGGAGTAAGTAGCGAAGCAGAATGGAAAAAGACAAAGGAATTATGTAATATTGCAAGCTTAAACGGGATATACTGTCACTATAAGGAGGGATAATATGGATAAAAACGACCTTGCGCCTTTTTATTTTCATCAAGGCACGTCCCACAGCGCCCATTTGTATCTGGGTGGGAGAAAAGAAGGAGATGGGTACGTATTCCGGGTATGGGCGCCGAATGCCGACTACGTATCTGTTGTTGGCGACTTCAACTCATGGGATACCATGGCTCTTCCTATGGCAAAAATTACCGAAAAAGGCATTTGGGAAGCCTATTCTCCCCTTCCTCACGAGGGCGACCTCTACAAGTTTTTTATCAAAAATCACGGAAAAGAGCTTTACAAGGGCGACCCCTTCGCATATTACTTTGAAAATCCGCCCAAAACCGCCTCCCGTCTTTTCGATATATCGGGTTATGATTGGAGGGACGAGGGTTGGCTTCGATACCGCAAGGAGCGATTTACAAGAGAAAAGGTTGTAAGAGAGCCTCTGAACGTCTATGAGGTGCATCTTTCCTCCTTCTTGAAAAGTGCCTCCGACTACCGCACTCTTGCCGAGGAGCTTTCATCCTACGTCAAGGCTATGGGATATACTCATATTGAGCTTATGCCCATCACAGAGCACCCGTACGAGGGCTCTTGGGGATATCAGGTTACAGGCTTTTTCGCGCCCACGTCACGCTTTGGCAATCCTCACGATTTTATGTACTTTGTGGATAAGATGCACGAAGCGGGTATCGGGGTTATTCTTGACTGGGTACCCGCCCACTTTCCGAAGGATGCCCACGGACTTTTTGAATTTGACGGCGCTCCCCTTTTTGAATATCAGGGCAAGGACAGAATGGAGCATCGAGGATGGGGCACCAGATGCTTCGACGTGGGGCGGGAGGAAGTGCAAAGCTTTCTCATTTCAAGCGCTTTCCACTGGATAGAAAACTACCACGTAGACGGACTTCGGGTGGACGCGGTAGCCTCTATGCTCTATCTTGACTACGACAGAAAGCCCGACGAATGGATTCCCAACGTCTACGGCGAGAACAAGAGTCTCGAAGCGCTCGCCTTTTTCAGAAAGCTCAACTCGGCACTCTCAGAATATCATCCCGACGTTATGACAATAGCCGAGGAGTCTACCGCTTGGTCAAACGTCACCACCTTTCAGAACGGGGGGCTGGGATTTACTTTTAAGTGGAATATGGGGTGGATGAACGATACTCTCGCATACGCCGAGGAGGACCCTCTTTTTCGTAAATATCACCACAACAGGATAAATTTTTCTCTCACCTATGCCTTCAGTGAAAGATACGTTCTGCCAATTTCCCACGACGAAGTAGTTCACGGAAAGAAGTCTTTTCTCGATAAAATGTCGGGTGATTACGATTTGAAATTCGCATCTGCAAGGGTATTTTTCGCATATATGATGACCCATCCCGGCAAAAAGCTCACCTTTATGGGATGCGAGATAGGACAGTTCAGAGAATGGGACTGGGAGGGTGAAATCGAGTGGTTTCTCCTTGACTATGAAGCTCACCGAAGACTACAGAGCTACGTTCGGGACTTAAACCTTTTCTATCTCGAAAATCCACCACTCTTTGAAAAAGACCTTGACTGGTCGGGATTTTCCTGGATAGATGCAGACGATGCCGATAACAGCATTTTTACCTTCTGCCGTTTCGACGATAGCGGAAGCGCTCTTGCGGTAGCTCTGAACTTCACTCCCGTAAGGCGTGATAATTTTTATCTCTCTGTTCCCGAAAAGGGAGTATGGAGAGAAGCTTTTAATTCCGACCTTGAGAAATACGGAGGTGGAAATATAAAAAATCCCGAAACAGAATCTGTGGAATATAATTTCAAGGGCTGGAGGGAAGCCATAAAAATAACGCTTCCCCCTATGTCAGCCTTGATTTTCAAAAAGGAGTAGCTATGTTCAAGAAAAAAGAATGCGTTGTAATGCTTCTTGCAGGCGGTCAGGGGAGCCGTCTTCTCTCCCTCACCGAAAAGACCGCAAAGCCTGCCGTTTCCTTTGGCGGTAAGTACCGCATCATCGACTTTCCTCTTTCCAACTGCACAAATTCGGGGCTTGACACTGTGGGGGTACTCACCCAGTATCAGCCTCTCTACCTTTCCGACTATATAGGCACGGGACTTCCCTGGGACCTTGACCGCACCTTCGGGGGAGTCCATATTCTCCCCCCTTTCAA
Organism: Eubacteriales bacterium; assembly: GCA_045594565.1. GTDB lineage: Bacteria > Bacillota > Clostridia > Oscillospirales > SIG627 > RGIG6353. The sequence goes on along the minus strand of JAZNYT010000118.1, from coordinate 5,680 downwards.
GGGTCAGAAGTCTTCCGACTGGTACAAGGGCACCGCCAATGCCATATGGCAGAATATGGAGTTTATAAACCGTTACCACGCAGAATACGTGCTTGTGCTATCGGGCGACCACATATATAAAATGGACTATTCGAAGCTCCTTTCCTTTCACAAAAAGCGAGGGGCGGACTGTACGGTTGCGGTAATCGACGTGCCTCTGTCCGAGGCTTCCCGTTTCGGAATAATGACCGCCGATGATGAGGGCAGAATTCTGAAGTTTACCGAAAAGCCTAAAAATCCCGACAGTACAAAGGCATCAATGGGTATCTACGTATTTACAAAGGAAAAGCTTCACTGCTATCTTGAAAGAGATGCAAAGTCCCCCGACTCCGAGGGCGACTTCGGAAAAAACGTAATACCTGCAATGCTGAAAGAGGGCGAAAGGATGTATGCCTATCCCTTTGCGGACTATTGGAAGGATGTGGGAACAGTAGACTCCCTATGGGAAGCGAATATGGAGCTTCTGGGAGACAGACCGAAGCTCGACCTCTACGATGACTCCTGGCGCATCTATTCGAGACAGAGCGCCTCCACTCCCCAGTATATCGCTCCCACCGCAACACTTGAGAACACAAGCATTACCGCAGGCTGTGAAATTTACGGAAGGGTAAAAAACAGCGTTCTCGGAAAGGGAGTGAGAATTTTTGAGGGTGCAACGGTGGAAAATGCCGTTCTCATGGACGGTGTAACGGTGGAAAAGGGCGGGAAAATTTCCTTTGCCATTGTAAACGAAGGGGTAAAAATACCGAAAAACAAGGATTTTACAGGAGACCCCCATAATATAAAAGTTGTGAGCGAGGTGTAAAAATGGTTGTTGCAGGACTTATATTTTCAAATCTTCACGATTCCTCTCTCCCCGAAATGACGAGGCTTCGCACGATAGCCAGTGTACCTATCGCCTGCCGTTACAGGCTTGTGGACTTCCCTCTTTCATCAATGGTAAACTCGGGGATAACAAACGTGGGCATTATTGCCCATAAAAGCTACAATTCGCTTCTCGACCATATCGGAAACGGAAAGGACTGGGATCTGGCAAGGCGGTCGGGGGGAGTTAAGTTTCTTCCACCTTACGTCAGCGCCTTTGAAGGAAATGCGGCAGGAAAGCTTTACGAGGGCAGACTTGAAGCCATTATAAATGCAGGTAACTTCGTTACACGCTCGGGGGCAGACTATTTCGTTATGTCCGATTGTAACACCCTTATGAATCTCGATATTTCAAGGGTTGTGGATGACCATATAAATTCGGGAGCGTATCTCACTCTCGTTACGAAAAAGCTCTCCTGTAAGGGCAGATATTTCGACGACTGCATAAAGGTTGTGAAAACGGACGGCGAGGGCAGAATCACAAGCATTGCCACCTACAAGCCGGAGGAGGAAGATGTGGAGGTCTGCACTAACGTTTTCGTAATATCCCGTCAGGACCTTGAAACGCTCATTGCTACCGCTACCGCCTTCGGATACACCGATTTTACCCGTGACGTAATACAGAAAAGCCTCAAAAACCGCCTTGTCCGAGCTTACGCTTACGATGGCTGGTACGCTTATATATCCTCTCTCGGAAGCTATTTTGACGTATCCATGAGGCTTCTCGAGAAAAGTGCCAGAGACTCTCTTTTCCTCAAGGAGCGTCCCATTTACACAAAGCTTCGCAACAGCGCACCCACAAAATACAAGGAGGGGGCAAGTGTGAGAAACTCCCTTGTTGCCGACGGTTGTATTATCGAGGGGGAGGTGGAAAACTCCGTTCTCTTCAGAGGCGTTCACGTAGGTCGGGGTACCAAAATAAAAAACAGTATACTCCTTCAGGACACCTTCGTGGGAAGAAACGCCGATATAAACTGCCTCATCACCGATAAAAACGTTATTATAAAGGACTCACGACGTCTTTCGGGTCACGAAAGTATGCCGTTTTTTATAAAGAAAGGGGAAATAATATAAATGAATATACTCTATCTTACCTCCGAAGCTTATCCCTTTGCCTCAACAGGCGGACTGGGTGACGTTTCTGGCTCTCTTCCCTCTCATCTTTCGGCGCGCGGTATAGACGTGCGCGTTATGCTCCCCCTTTACAAAGCCATTCCCCAATCCTTTCGGGAAAAGATGAAAAAGGAGTGCGATTTTACTGTCTATCTTTCGTGGAGAAGGCTTTACTGCGGTGTGTTCAGCTATGTGAAGGAAGGCGTCACCTACTACTTTCTCGATAACGAATACTACTTTTTAAGAGACAAGCTTTATAGCGAATATGACGACGGGGAGCGCTTCGCCTTCTTCTCCATGGCGGCACTGGAGGCGATGAAATACCTCGACTTCTATCCCGACGTCCTCCACGCAAACGACTGGCAGACGGCACTGTCTATTATCTACCTCGGGCGTTTCTTTAAGTGGAAAGAGGAATATTCCAAAATAAAAACGGTTTTCACCATACACAATATTGAATATCAGGGAAAATTCGACCCCTTTATTTTGGGTGACGTTTTCGGACTGGACGAGGGTGAGCTGCCACTGCTCCGCCACGACGGATGCATAAATCTTATGAAGGGAGCAATAGAAGCGGCAGACCTTGTGACAACGGTGTCCCCGAGGTATGCCGACGAGATAAAAAGCGAGGAATTTTCCCACGGGCTTTCCCCCATACTTCAAAAAAACGCCCATAAGCTTCGAGGCATTCTCAACGGCATAGATTATAGCGTCTATCATCCCGAAGGCTATTCGGCAGAGGATATAAGCGGCAAAAAGCTTTGTAAAGTTGCGCTTCAAAAAGAGCTGGGGCTACCCGAAAGGGAGGTGCCTCTCATTTCGGTAATCTCGAGACTTGTTACCCACAAGGGCATCGACCTGATAGTTGACTCTGCCTTTTCGCTCCTTGAAGAAAAGGACGTGCAGTTTGTAGTACTTGGACAGGGTGATTCCCGTTTCGAGTGCTTTTTCAGAGCACTTGAGGATAAGTTCTCCGATAAGGTCCGCTCTGTTATCGCCTATGACAGAGAGCTATCAAAGAGAATCTATTCCGCCTCGGATATCTTTCTTATGCCCTCGAAAAGCGAGCCCTGCGGACTGTCCCAGATGATAGCATCAAGATACGGCGCAATCCCTGTAGTAAGGGAAACAGGAGGACTTTTCGATTCTATCAAGCCATATTTTGCCGAAGGGGATATCATACACGGAAACGGATTTACCTTCTGGGATTATTCGGGGGGCGCTCTCCGATTTCAGATAGACTCGGCATTGGCATTGCTGCAAAGCAGTAACGCCGAAAAGCTCATAAAAAAAATAATGACTGCCGATTTTTCCTGGGACAAATCGGCGATGGAATACGAAAAGCTCTATAAGGAGGAAAAATGAATCAGAACGACGTAAAGGTACAAATAGAAAAGGTACTCAAAAGACATTTCGGCACCTCTCCCGAAGAGGCGACGAGGGAAGAGATGTATAAGGCGGTGAGTCTCACAGTCAAAAACATTCTTCTTGAAAAGAGAGTTGAATACAAAAACAGAGTAAACGAAAGAGGCGCAAAGCGAGTTTACTACGTATGTATGGAATTTCTGCTCGGACGAAGCCTTAAAACAAATCTTTCAAATCTCGGACTTGAAAAGGACTATGCCGAGGCAGTAAATGCCCTTGGCTTTGAGCTTTCCGACCTATATTCCTGTGAGCCTGATGCAGGGCTTGGCAACGGAGGGCTTGGCAGACTTGCCGCTTGCTTTATGGATTCACTCTCCTCTATGAACTACCCTGCAATGGGGTTTTCCATATGCTATGATTTCGGACTCTTCAAGCAGAAGATAGTTGATGGTATGCAGATTGAGCTTCCCGACGTATGGCTGCCCGGGGGCGAGGTATGGCTTGTACCTCGCACCGACAGAGTGCAAAAGGTAAGATTCGGCGGAAGGGTGGTGGAAAGCTGGCGTGACGGACACCTTGATATACTTTACGAGAATGCCGAAGAAATAGAGGCTGTTCCCTACGATATGATGATTTCGGGAGCCGACTCCGATGCGGTCACCCCTCTTCGCCTTTGGCGCGCAAGAGAGATGAGAGGCTTGGATATGGGGCTTTTTTCGGGAGGTCAGTATTCGAGAGCCGTTGCGGAAAGCACCTCAGCCGAAATAATTTCAAAGGTACTCTACCCCTCCGACAATCACACCGAGGGTAAGCTTCTGCGACTCACGCAACAGTATTTTCTCGTTTCCGCCTCGGTACAAAGCATTATACGAGACCATATAGCACTCCGTAAAAGCCTTGATACCCTTCCCGACAAGGCGGCTATCCACATAAACGATACCCATCCCGCCCTCGTCATCCCCGAGCTTATGAGAATTCTTATCGACGAATATTTCTACTCCTGGGAAAGAGCGTGGGATATAGTCACAAGAACGGTTTCCTATACAAACCACACGGTTATGCCCGAAGCTCTTGAAAAATGGAACGAGGACTTATTCAGACTAAAGCTTCCCAGAATTTACTCCATAATTCGCGAGATAAACGAGAGATTCTGTCAGGATGCGTGGCAGGCTTTCACAGGAAACTGGGATATGATATCGAGGATGAGCGTTGTTGCCAACGGACAGGTAAGAATGGCAAATCTTGCGGTAATAGGCTCACATTCGGTCAACGGAGTATCAAGACTTCACTCGAAAATTTTAAGAGAATCCACCTTCAAGCCCTTCTATAAGATGTACCCCCGGCGCTTTACAAGCGTCACCAACGGTGTTGCTCACAGACGCTGGCTCACCTACTCCAATCCCCGACTTCATACGCTTATCACCGAGCTTATCGGGGACTCTTACAAAAAAGAGCCCGAAAATCTTCAAAATCTTAAAGGCTTCTCGGAGGACGAGGGAGTTCTTCAAAGGCTTTTCGAAATAAAAGAGGAAAACAAACAGGATTTCGCAAAGCTTGTTTTCGAAAAGTCGGGCAGAGTCCTCAATCCACACTCGGTGTTTGACGTGCAGATAAAAAGACTTCACGAATATAAAAGACAGCTTCTGAATGCCCTAAATATCATTTCACTCTACTGCGACCTTCTCGAAAATCCCGACCTTGATATTCAACCTCAAACCTTTATTTTCGGTGCAAAGGCGGCACCCGGCTACGATATGGCAAAAAGAATAATAAAGCTTCTTTGCCTTCTTGAGAAGGATATATCGGAAAACCCGAGGATCAGAGAAAAGCTCTCGGTAGTATTTCTGGAGGACTACAACGTAACTCTCGCCGAAGCCCTTATCCCCTCTGCCGAAATAAGCGAGCAGATATCCCTTGCAGGAAAAGAGGCAAGCGGTACGGGTTGTATGAAGCTTATGCTCAACGGCGCTCTTACCATCGGTACCGCAGACGGTGCCAACATCGAGATGGCAAGAGAAGCGGGTGAGGAGAATATGTTTATGTTCGGTCTTACCGCGCCTGAAGCAGATAACCTCCGTTCTATGGGCTATCACAGCGCCGATTATTATAACGGAAACGAAAGACTCCAGTATATCGTAAACAGCTTGAACGCAGGCTACAACGGTCAGTCATTTTCACATCTTTCCGAGTATCTTCTCGTTCACGATCCCTATATGTGTATGGCGGATTTTGAGTCCTACAGACATATCCACCAGAAGGCCTGTGAGACCTACCGTGACCGCGATACCTGGAACCGTAT
>JAZNYT010000117.1:0-6589 GCA_045594565.1 Eubacteriales bacterium | reverse complement strand
TTAACAGTCATGCGCTCTGCCAACTGAGCTAAGGAGGAATATAAAAGTCAGCGACGACCTATCTTCCCGGGCAGCTTCCCGCCAAGTATTGTCGGCATAGATGAGCTTAACTACCGTGTTCGGAATGGGAACGGGTGTACCCTCATCAACAAAGTCACTGACTATCTGTCCACTCTCGTGAACCTGTCGCCTCTCTCAAGGCTTGATTATTATAGCATAGTGTTTTCAAAAAATCAATAGTTTTTTTAAAAAAAATAAAAAAATTTTTAAAATTCTAAAAAAAGCCTTTATTTAGGGCGTTTTTAGCCCAAAAAATCTTTGCTTGGAACAAGATTTCCGAATCCTTTTCCCAAAACCTCCACCGCATCGGTTACAAAAATGAATGCATCGGTGTCTATTTCGCCAACGGTTTTTCTTATCTTCGCAAGCTCTCCTCTTGACACCACCGAAAAAAGAAGAGTCTTTGAGCTACCCGTGAAAAGCCCTCTTGCATCAATCCCCGTAACTCCTCTTTCGAGTGTGTCCATTATAAAGCGCGAGATTTCCGCGTCCTTATCAGACAGTATAAAAACCGCCTTCGACGTAGAAAAGCCGTTTACCACACCGTCTATTATTTTTGTGGCTACAATAAGAGCGAGGGTGGCGTAAATTCCTTTGCGAACTCCGAAAAGAAATATACCAAGGAGGATAACAGCCACGTCTACCCCAAGGATAATCTGCGACATTTTAAGGTGAGGATTTTTCTTCTTTATAATAGCTGCAAGCATATCGGTGCCCCCCGAGGTAGCGCCCGCCCTCAAGACAAAACCCAGTCCCACTCCCGACAGCGCCCCGAAGACAAGGGCGGCGGCGAGGAAATCCTCCCCGAAAGAAAATGGAGACGGCATTGCTTCAAATACAGCGAGAAGTACCGTGAGAAGTAAAAAAGCAAAGAGTGACTTTGCGATAAAGCGAAATCCCCTCTGAAAAAAGCTTATGAGGAAAAGAGGAACGTTGAGAACAAAGCTTGTGAGAGCTATAGGAACAACGCCTGTTATTTCCTTTATGACTATTCCGATGCCCGACACTCCTCCCGACACAAGTCCTGCAGGAGATGCCACCCACGCCACAGAGACGGAAAAGAGCAGTGCGCCCGATATTAAATACAAATAATTTTTCATATAAATATTATATATAAATCCCTTGAAAATTATGTGTTTTATTGATATACTAATATGAGATATGATTACTTGAAGGGAGTTTTGCTAAAATGACGCTTTTTACCTGTCCTGTCTGCGGTGAAATGCTTACAAAAGAAGACCGTCTTTACCGATGCCCTGCAGGACATTCCTTTGACAGAGCTAAATCAGGCTACGTAAATCTTCTCACTCCCGACAAAATGAATTCAAGTAATCCCGGTGACAGTAAGGAAATGGTTTTGTCCCGACGTGATTTTTTGCTCGGCGGTCACTACGAGCCTCTGAAAAAGGCTCTCTCCGAGACGGCAAAGAAATATGCGCCACCCTCTCCCGTCTACCTTGATGCAGGATGCGGTACGGGCTACTATATGAAGGGTGTTGCAGAAGAGACCGAAGCTATGTGCGCTCTCGGTGTTGACATTTCCAAAAATGCCGTAAACGTTACTGCAAAGTATTTCCCCTGTGAGACGGCGGTAGCAAGTGTCTACTCTCTGCCTCTCTGCGACGAATCGGTTGATATCATCACAAACGTATTTTCCCCAATGGCAGACAAAGAATACCTTCGTGTCTTAAAAAAAGGCGGATATCTTCTCTACGTTGTACCTGCTCCCGAGCATCTCTTTTCTTTAAAGACTCTTCTTTACGAAAAGCCTTACCTTAACGCCGAGGAGGATATTTCCTACGAGGGCTTTGAGGCGGTGGAAAGGATTGGCATATCATTTGATTTAAATCTCAACTCCCCCGAAGAAATTCTTTCTCTTTTCAGAATGACTCCTTACTTCTGGCGCACCCCCGAGGGCGCAGAGGATAAAATACGAAGCGCAAAGGCTCTTCAGGATAAGGCATCCTTCTACATATTGGTATTTAAAAAATGAAGATAACGAAAATAATTTTTATAATCCTTATTCCATTCGTCATTCTTTTTATGGCGCTTTCCACGAGAGACGACCCCGAAGAAAAGAGGATGAGGGGAAGTGAAAAATTCATATCCGAATACGGCGAGGTTTTCACCGCCGAGGACGGCACTCTCATATCCATTTACCCATATCACGGAGAAGAGGCGTTTCGTAAAAATCTCGACACAGTTATAAAGTTTCAGGAAAAATGTCCTCTCGACGTTTTCGTGGCAATTCCTCCGAGAAAGATGGATGCTCTCGTATCCCTTCTCCCGAAGGACTTCGACGTTGAGCCTGCCGAGCATCTTTTCGGAATCGCAAAAGAAAATACCCAAAGCTATATTGACCTTCTCGAGCCTTTAAGAGATGAAAAAGACTATTACTTCAAGACTGACCATCACTGGACAAGTGACGGTGCCTACCTTGCCTACCGCGAGATAGCAAAGGCTCTCGGGGTTGTACCTCTCGACAAGGACTGCTTCGAAATAGAGCTTTTCACCGATAAGTACCGCGGAAGCGACCACGGAAAGAAGAACGTTTCATACTTCGACAGTATATATCTCTACTATCCGCCCCATTATACAGATTTTGAGGTAACACTTGTTTCACACCCTTACGACAGTGAGGAAAACAATACAATTTATCCCGAGATGTACCTTACCGACCGTCGGGAGTCTTTTGACCCTTACACGGTATACTTCGGAGGAAATAACCCATATATCACTATACGAAACGGAAGCGAAAGGGAGACCCTTCTCATAATACGCGATTCCTTCGCATCTGCTCTTGCGCCTTTTCTCGCAGAGCATTTCGATATTGTTATGATTGACCCAAGATTTTATCCCGAAAGACTCAGTAAGGCTATCGAGCACGAAAGCGTTGACTCGGTTCTGATAGTTGAAAATATGGGAAGCTTTACAGAAAACGAAATAAAATTTATTTATTAGTATATTCAAAGGAGAACAAAATGAATACACGTTATTTTATAGGAATTGACCTTGGCGGTACAAACATTGCAGCTGCCCTCTGTGACGAGTCGGGAAAAATTCTCGGCAGAGCTAAGATGAAAACCAATGCGCCCAGACCCTATGCGGAAATTCTCGACGATATGGTAAAGTGTGCTTTTCTGTCGGCAGAAAAAGCAGGGGTGCCCTTTGAAAATGTTGAGTCGGTGGGAGTTGGTTGTCCCGGCTCTATCGACTACGAAAAGGGCGAGATAGAATACTCCAATAACCTCAACTTCTTCAACGTGCCGGTTGTTTCCTATATGGAAGAAAAGCTCGGCAAGAAGGTATATATCGAAAACGATGCTAACGCTGCCGCTTGGGGAGAATACCTTGCAGGCTCGGGCGTTGGCGGTGACAGTATGATAATGATAACCCTCGGCACAGGTGTTGGCGGAGGTATCATTGAGGGCGGAAAGCTTATAACAGGCGCTTACGGCAAGGGCGCCGAGCTCGGTCATATGGTTATCGTCGTTGGCGGTGAGCCTTGTACCTGCGGAAGAAACGGTTGTCTTGAAGCATACGCTTCGGCTACCGCTCTTGTAAGACAGACAAAGAGAGCGATGGAGGAAAACCCCGACTCCGACCTTTGGCGCGTTGCGGAGGGAAGCCTCGATAACGTCAACGGACGCACCGCTTTTCTCGCAAAGGACGAGATTGCAAAGAAGGTTGTGGACACTTATCTCTTCTATCTCTCAGAGGGTGTTCTTGACGTAATCAACCTCCTTCAGCCCAAGGTTATTTGCATTGGCGGAGGCATAAGCCACGAGGGTGAAACTATTCTCGCGCCCATAAGAGAGGCTATAAAGGAGCGCTCATATGCACGTCACTCCGAAAAGCAGACAGTAGTAACTCTTGCTACTCTCGGAAACGATGCGGGCATCATTGGAGCGGCTCTGCTTGGAAAATAATGCATAAACATTGTATATATACATAAATGTTTGTCGTTTTATACAAAACATTCCCTTTTATTGCTCTTATTATTAAAAAATACGTAAAAATTAGTTAGAAACTATTGCATAAATATACACTTTGTGCTAAAATAATGCATATTTATTTTTTGAGAGGATACTATGAAAAAGATATTTATAGACGGAAGTGCAGGTACAACAGGTCTTCGAATTCATTCAAGGCTTGAGGCAAGGGATGATATTGAGCTCATAACCCTCACCGAAGAAAACCGCAAGGACAGCGAAGCGAGAAGAAAGGCTATAAACGAAAGCGACGTTACCTTCCTCTGTCTTCCCGACGATGCGGCAAGAGAAGCGGTGGCTATGGTAGAAAACCCCAACACCGTTATCATCGACACCTCCACGGCACACAGAACGGAGCCTCATTTTGCATACGGATTTCCCGAGCTGTCAAGCGAGTTTTTTGAAAAGATAAAGGGCTCCAAGAGAATTGCGGTACCGGGTTGCCACGCAGGAGGCTTTATAGCGCTGGTATATCCTCTCGTTAAGGCAGGTATTATTTCTCCCGACCTCTCCCTTTTCTGTCATTCCATTACGGGGTATAGCGGAGGAGGCAAAAAGATGATTGCCGAGTATGAAGGTGATAACAGAAGCGAGCTTCTCTCGGCACCCCGCCAGTACGGACTCACCCAGACTCACAAGCATTTAAAGGAAATGAAGGCTATCAGCGGAATCGACTCATTCCCCATCTTCACTCCCGTGGTTTCCGACTTCTATAGCGGAATGACGGTGACAGTACCCCTTTTCGCAAAGGATATAAAGGGAAGTGCTGAAGATATAAAGGCAGTTTACCGCGGTCTTTATAGCAGTAAAATTGTTAAATTTACCGAAAACGTTGCAGAGGACGGCTTTGTTTCGGGTGCATCCCACTCAGGGCTCGACTCGATGACGGTAGGCGTTTCGGGAAATGAGGAAAGAATTCTTCTCATCGCACAGTACGACAATCTCGGCAAGGGTGCTTCGGGTGCCGCCGTTGAGTGTCTTAATATATCACTGGGTCTCGACCCTGCAACAGGACTTGAACTGTAAGAAAGGATAATACAATGGATATGAAGGTTATAACAGGCGGTGTTTGTGCCGCAAAGGGATTTAAGGCAAACGGCATACACTGCGGTGTGAGAAAGAATAAGACAAAGCGTGATATTGCGCTCATCGTCAGCTCTGCACCTGCCGCAACAGCAGGCGTATATACCACAAATCTCGTAAAGGGCGCCCCCATTGAGGTGACAAAGAAGAATATTGCAAACGGCTATGCAAAGGCGGTTATCTGTAACAGTGGTAATGCAAATACCTGTAACGCCGACGGCATAGAGGTTGCGGAAAAGATGTGTGCTCTCACAGGTGAGGCGCTTGGAATTGACCCTACCGACGTTGTTGTTGCTTCCACCGGCGTTATCGGACAGAAGCTTGACGTAACCCCCATCGCCAACGGAATGAGCGAGCTTGTGGCAGGTCTCGGCGACCACAGCGACTTTGCCGCAGAGGGTATTATGACCACCGATACGATAAAGAAGGAAATTGCTCTTTCCTTCGAGGTGGGCGGTGTTGAATGTAAGATAGGCGGTATTGCCAAGGGCTCGGGTATGATTCATCCCAATATGGCGACAATGCTTGTATTCATTACAACCGACTGTAATATTGCCCCGAATATGCTTCAGAAGGCGCTTTCTTCGGATATAAAGAACACCTTCAATATGGTGAGCGTTGACGGAGACACCTCCACCAACGATACAGTTATCGTTATGGCAAACGGCGAGGCAGGAAACTGCAAGATAACAGAAGAGGGCGAGGACTTCGATGCCTTCATGAAGGCTCTCAACGGAATTACCGTTTATCTTTGTAAGATGATTGCCGCTGACGGCGAGGGCGCTACAAAGATGCTTGAGTGTAAGGTTACGGGAGCAAATGACGAGGCTGTTGCCAAGACAGTTGCAAAGAGCGTTATCTGCTCTTCCCTCGTTAAGGCAGCTATGTTCGGTGCCGATGCCAACTGGGGAAGAATTCTCTGTGCCGCAGGCTATAGCGGAGCGGCGCTTGACGTAAACAAAATTGACGTTACCTTCAAGTCGTGTGCCGGTGAGGTGCTTGTATGCGAGAACGGCGCAGGCGTTGACTTCTCGGAGGAAATAGCAAAGAAGGTGCTTCTCGAAAAGGAAATTGAAATTCTCGTGAAAATCGGTGAAGGCAACGCTTCTGCTACTGCTTGGGGATGCGACCTCACCTACGATTACGTAAGAATAAACGGAGATTATAGAACATAATGGACATTAAAATTACAAATGCGCAAAGGGCAGAGGTTTTAACTCAAGCGCTCCCATATATAAAGAAATATTACAACAAGCTCGTTGTAATCAAATATGGTGGAAACGCAATGATAAACGAGCACCTTAAGGAGCAGGTAATGGAGGACATCGTTCTTCTTTCCCTAATCGGTGTAAAGGTTGTTTTGGTTCACGGTGGTGGACCTGAAATTACCGATACTCTTAAAAGAATCGGTAAGCAAAGCGAGTTTGTTGACGGACTTCGCGTAACCGATAAGG
>JAZNYT010000116.1:0-4423 GCA_045594565.1 Eubacteriales bacterium | reverse complement strand
GATACCGTTATTGCTATAGGATGTCCCTCGGGAATTGACCTTGCAGGTACTGCTACAAGAGGTATGGTATCTATGGTAAACCGTGAGATCGCCATCACCGACTATTACGGCAGAACACAGAAAATGATGAAGGTTATTCAGATAGATGCGGCTATTAACCCGGGTAACTCCGGCGGACCTCTTCTTAATTCAAGAGGCGAGGTAATAGGCATCAATACCCTTAAGCTTTCCTCTACAGGATATGAAGGAATAGGCTTTGCACTTCCCATAAACGGAGTAATGGCACTCGTTGACCAGATATGCGAAAACGGCGCAGTGGTTGAGCGTCCTGCCGATAGCTTCGTTACAGGCAAGGCGGCGCTTGGTATAACCTACCGCGAGATAACAAAGGCAGAATCCCGTCAGTATAATCTTCCTCAAGGTGTCCTTGTAGTGTTTATTTCACAGGGCGGTGCGGCACAAAAGAGTGGTATGAAGTCGGGTGACATTATAATCGAATTTGACGGTGTTGAGACTACAACCGACGATAAGCTTATTGAGCTAATCGACTCAAAGAAGCCGGGCGATGTGGTAAAGGTCAAGGTTCACCGAGATGGTGAGACCGTTGAGATTGATGTAACTCTTGCAGAAGCAACGGAATAAAATAAAAATATAAAAAACGGAAGAAAAACTAAAAGCTTTCTTCCGTTTATTTTTATCTTTTTTTAATCAAGAGTTCTCAAGAACTTAATGCATCTTTCGGTTTCTTCGGGGCCTGACGGATTGAGGTCCTCAGATTCAACAATCATAAGCATATCAAGCTCAAGGGCTTTCTTTATTATCGACTTAATGGGAGCAACTCCTTCGCCAACGGATTTACCTACAGCCTTTGTGCCTTCAGCTTCGGGAATACCGTCCTTTAAGTGAATTATGTCCATTCTGTCTTTGAGTCTTTCCATCTCGCTTACAGGGTCGATACCTGCATTGAACGCCCAGAAAACGTCAAGCTCGAATTTTACGTCGGGACACTCCTCTTCGATTATTTTCATAGGAACTCTGTTGTATACGGTGTTCTCGTATTCCCAGGAATGATTATGATATACGAGGTCGATACCCTCTTTTTTCAGAATGGGTGCCGCCGTATTGAGTGCGTTTACGTTGAATTCCTTGTTTTCCAAAGCCTTCCACGTACCGCTGGGAACAACCAGTCTTGTGGCGCCGATGGTGTGGTGGTAATCAATGAGGCTGCCTATATTTTCATCTGTGAGAAGTCCGAGACCCGTGTGAGTTGACGGACATACAAGCCCGTACTCATCGAGCCACGCCTTTACTTCCTCGGCGCTCTTTTCAAAAAATCCTGCAAATTCAACGTATTTATATCCTTGTCTTGCTACTTCTGCAAGTGATGCCTTAAGGTCGTTTTTCGTAATGTCTCTCAGGGAGTACATCTGTATTCCGTATTCTGTTTTCATAAATTCTCTCCTTTTCGGTTTCTATAATACCATTGTATTTAATTTGAAAGTGTTAGTCAAGCAAAAAATTGTCAATGTTTTTTAAAAAATTGTCATTTATTTATTGAGTGCTTTAAAATCACTTGAAATATTCTGCTTGTTGATATATAATTAAGCAAATAAAAATAAGAGGAGATACACCGTGAAAAATTATCGTGAAAATTTAGTGGGCGTGTTCGGAGATCCGGTTGACGAAAATCCTACGGGTGTAATTCTTCAAGCCGGATTCGATGCATTGGGACTCAATTTCCGCTTCGTTACAGTTAAGGTTAAGGACGGTGACCTTGAAAATGCTATGCTCGGTATGAGAGCTATGAACTTTTCGGGTATCGGAATAACTATGCCCCATAAACAGAAGGTACTTGAATATCTCGATGAGGTGTCCACCGATGCCGCAATAATGGGAGCGGTGAACACCATTTATTGGAAGGACGGAAAGCTTTTCGGAGAAAACGTTGACGGCAAGGGCTTTATGATGAGTCTTCGTGAGAAGAATTTTGACGTCAGCGGTAAGAAGGCTGTTATACTCGGAGCGGGAGGAGTGGCACGCGCGATATCCGTGGAGCTTGCTGTGGCAGGCGTTCGGGAAATTACAATAGTTAATATAGAAGAGAATCAGGGAACGTCTCTTGTATCTGCCATAAACGACAATACGAAAACGAAGGCCTCTTTTACTTTGTGGAACGGAGAATATAAAGTGCCGGAGGATACCGATATTTTTGTGAACGCTACCTCTGTAGGCTTTGCGGATTCAAGCGTTGCCCCTTTAGTCGACTATTCGACGGTGAAGGGAAATATGACCGTTTGCGACGTTATTCCCAATACGGTTACCACAAGGTTTCTTGATATTGCAAAGGAAAAGGGCTGTGCAACCTTTAACGGCCTCGGAATGCTTGTGAATCAGGCAACTCTTTGCTTTAAGCTTTGGACGGGCAAGGAAGCGCCTAAAGCTGTTATGGAAAAAGCATTTAAAACAGAATTTGGTATAAAGGAGTAATTTATGATTAAAAGAGCAAATGACGTAGTGATCAAAACCGAAAATAACGATTTGGGTAAGGTGAAAATGTTTTTATCCGACCTTCGCGATTTTGAGGGGATAAATTCCAAAATAGGACTTTTCTCTCATATAAAGCTTAAAGTAGGAGAAAAGGTCAACTTCCATATGCACGTCGGAGAGTGTGAGCTTTACTATATCATATCGGGTAAGGCTATCTACAATGACAACGGTGAAAAGGTAACTCTTGAAGTTGGTGACGTTACCTATACCCCTTCAGACGAAGGACACGGAATAGAAAATGCAGGGGATACACCCCTTGAATTTATCGCACTTATAGTAAAAGACTAGGTGATATTTGTTAAAAGAATTGCTTGAAGAAAGAAATTATCTGCCTATTCTCAAAATGAATGACGGCAGAGACGTTACTCTTGAAAACTCGGTCAGAGTTTTCTTCTTTGTTTTTTGCGCTTTTAGTTAATAGCTTTCAAGAACGTTATTGAAAATGGCTTTTGAAACTGTGCTATTGAGCAATTATAACAATATTTAATGCAATAGCAACAATTTACATTGTGTTTTTTGTGTGATATATTTTATACAAAAGAGGTGATGTTATGTTAAAAGAACTGCTTGAAGAAAGAAATTATCTGCCTATTCTCAAAATGAATGACGGCAGAGACGTTACTCTTGAAAACTGGGAGGAGCGTCGTCGCGAGATGATAGAGCTTCTCGAAAAATATTCTTACGGAAGAACTCCCGAAAAGCCAACAAGAGTGTGGGGAGAGAACGTTGAAGAGTATGTAAATAACTATGCAGGAAAAGCAAAGGAAAAATGGGTAGACGTTTGCTTCGAAACGTCCTTTGGTAAGTTTTCCTTCCCTGTTAAATTCTATATTCCGTACCGAGTGAAAAAACCCAGCGTATTTTTACATATTGCTTTCCGTCCGGTGCCCGATAAGTACATTCCCGTTGAGGAAATAATCGACGGTGGATATGCTTTGGCTGTTGTAGTTTATAAAGACCTTGTGAACGACAATCAGGATGGAAAATTTGACGACGGACTCGGTAAATATTTTGGTCTTGATAAGGACAGAAAGGGCGATTCTGCAGGAAAAATTTCTCTTTGGGCGTATGGTGCAAGCCGAGTGCTCGACTACATGATAAATGAAATGTCTGACGAGGTTGATACCGAAAAGGTTGCGGTTATCGGTCACTCACGCCTTGGTAAGACGGCCCTTTGGTGCGCCGCACAGGACGAGCGCTTTGCTGCCTCTATTTCGAATAATTCGGGCTATGGCGGTGCTGCCTCCTCCAAGATGAGCACGGGCGAGAAGATAGACGATTTTATCCGTGCAGGAAGCGTTGACTTCTTCTGCGAAAACTTTAAAATGTTCCAAGGTAAAGAGGACGAAAAGCCCTATGACCAGGCGTTTCTTCTTTCTCTTATAGCACCGAGATTTCTCCTTGTAGGCTCGGCAAGATACGACGTTGGTGCATGTCCCAGAGCAGAGTTTTTGACCTCTCTTCACTCCTCTTCTGCTTGGGAGCTTTTCGGGGAAAAGGGACTTGTTTGCCCCGACAGACTTCCCACTATCGGTGATAACTTTACCGAGGGTAAGATTAACTATCATCTTCGCGACGACAACCATTATCTATCCCGCGAGGACTGGAATATCTATATGAACTACCTTGACCTTAAGTTTGGCAAAAAGGAAAGGATAAAATATTATATTCCTATTCTCTACAAGGGTAAATGCTATAATGACGAAAAAATATAAAGATAAAGAAGCGGTGTAAGTGTTGTGCCCCGTTTTGTACGGACAGCACAAAAAAAGGAATCCTTGGTAGAAAATATTAAATTTTAAGCAACATACTGACTTCGTTTTTCAAGCGGAGTCAGTTTTGTTTTTGTTTGGATACGTTCATTGTTGTAAAAGCG
>JAZNYT010000115.1:0-25651 GCA_045594565.1 Eubacteriales bacterium | reverse complement strand
GACTTCGTCTTTCGTTATGATATGATTGCCAAACAAAAACAACTCATAACTGTGCGAAGCACACCTAAACTTATAACTTGCCGTCAGGCGCCCCGAGCTTCGCGAGGAAGTACCCTTGGGGTGCAATCATAACTTAACAATTCCCCTCTCTTTGACTCTCCCCAAAACTATAATAAAATTATAATTTTCGTGGGAGTTTTAAGAGGGAGTGCTTTTACAAAAAGCACCCCCTCTTAATATTATCAATTATTTTATTTCTTGTTCGAGGTTGTCAAAATCTTCGGTAGAAAAGAATTCTCCAAGCGTTATATCCAAGCCATCACAGAGCTTTTTGATAGTTATTATAGATACATCACGTCTTTTTTCATCCATCATACTGTAAACGGTAGAAGGAGTAACGCCCGAAAGGTTAGCAAGCTCGTTTATTTTTATATTTCTCTCTTTTAATAACTCCTCGAATCTTTTGCTCACAACGTCTTTAACGCTCATAACATCACCTCAAAGACATTATATATTTTTGTTCGCACAAGCGTATACGCACTTGCGTAATAACAGAAATTATGTTATAATACAAAAAAAATAATCGAGGGAGCTAATTATGAGAAAATACAGATTAAAAAACAATTCCATTGGAGTTATAAAGGAATTTGATAATTTATGGAGAATTGTAATTCCAAAAGAAATGAGAGATTTATATAACTTTGGAAAAGAGGTAGAGGTAGTTACTACTCCCGAAGGGGTGCTTATACGAAATCCTGAATACCGCTTGATAAAAATAGTAAGAAAATGATTATTATAATTTTCGCGGGAGTTTTAAGAGGGAGTGCTTTTATTACACAGGAAATTGCATTGCAATTGCGTGTAAAAAATAAACTCTACCTATAAAACCGTGAGCAAAGCGAACATAAATTCAATTGCCGAAGGCGACTTTTTTACAAAAAGCACTCCCTCTTAATATAATAAAATAAATTTCCTTAATTTTCCACTTTCCATTTTCAATTTTCAATTAAAAAAATGACACTTTCATTTGAAAGTGTCATTTTTATCTTAATACTTAAGCTCGATTTCGCGACCGAGTTTTGCGGACTCATAGATACCGCAAAGCATAGCTTCCATCTGAACTGCCTGTTCAATGTCAGAAGAAGGAGTTGTACCTGTTCTGATGCAGTTGATGAAGTGGTCAATTTCGTTGTAGAAGATATCTGTTGAAGCGTTTTCGTCAACGGGGATGTCCTCTTCCTTGAGTTTGTCATAATCGGCGCGGTACAGCTTGAAGGGCTCAAGAGTGATACCTGCCTTGTCACCTGCAACCTGAGTTGTGAAGTTTTCAGGTCCGTTAAAGGTCCAGGATGTCTCAAAGTAGAGAGATGCGCCGTTCTCAAAACGGAAGAAGCCGCAAGCGGAGTCTTCAACGTCAAACTTATAATCGGGAACGAGAGTACCTGCCCAGGCATTGCTGCTTGAAACGCCTTCGTAGCTTCCCTGAGCGAGAATCTTCTTTGTCTCTTCGTCGCGGTAGTCACCAATCTTGTAGGATGCGGTAGCTGAAACTGCAACAGGCTTGGGACAACCCATAAGATACCAAGCAAGGTCGATTCTGTGAACGCCTATATCTATGATGGGGCCGCCACCTGCATACTTGGTGCAGGAGAACCAACCGCCGGGGATACCTCTCTGGCGAACGTAAGCAGTCTTACCATAGAAGATGTCACCAAGCTCACCCTTGTCAACAAGAGCTCTTGCTGCCATAGCGTCTCTGCCGTAACGAAGGGGAACTGCAAGCTGGAAGATAACGCCGTTCTTCTTAACAGCTTCGCGAAGTGCGAGAGCGTCTGCCATATTGTGACAGGTGGGCTTTTCGCATATAACGTGTTTGCCTGCATTAGCTGCTGCAATAGATACAGGAGCGTGAGCTGCGGGCCATGTGCACACGTCAACGAAATCGGGGTCAGAGCCTGCAAGGAGTGCCTCTACAGAGTCAAACACCTTGGGGATATTCCACTTTTCGGCAAACTTCTGTGCTTTTTTGAAATCAATGTCGGCACAAGCAACAACCTCAACGTCATCACGCTTTGCATAGCCGTAATGCATATGAGTATTACAAATTCCGCCTGTACCTACGAGAGCAACCTTTAATTTTTCCATTTTAATTTCCTCCGTATAGCCGTTTTACGGCTTTGTCATTCCCATTGTAGCAATTCTACTATTTAATGTCAATAGTTTTCGAAAAAAACCTATAATTATATAGTTTTTTAGCAAGATAATATAAAAGAGCTGTGAAAAGCGGTGTTCAGTTAGGGATAAATTGGTTTTAGAATGCTCTTTTCGGTTAACACTTCACAAAAAAATCACGTAATACGTCCAGTATTACGTGATTTTTTATGTTTTGTCTTAACACAAAAATATCTATTCTAAAACTGCTTTGCACCCGAAAATTCATAAGTTCGGATGGAGAACAAGGCGAAACCCTTTACGGATTACAAGCGTTTTCAACGCAGTTATACGCCGAAATCATGAATTTTGGGCAAATAATCCCTAACTGAACACCGCTAAACACAGCTCTGGCTATACAATCTTTCTTCTTTTGATAATTTGTGCAAAAAACGCTATACCAATAAGCACAACACCGATACCGTCGGTGATAAGCCCGGGGTAGATGAGAAGTATTCCGCCAACTGCAGAAAGTATTCTTTCCCACCAAGCCATTTTGCTGAATAAAAAGCCTTCAAGAGAAGCGGACACCGCAAAAATACCGACAAATGAGGTGATACATATAAGCGCTACCTCAAAAGCATTTGTATCTATAAAAAGCATTGCAGGGTTGAGTGCGAATACGTAAGGAACTATAAATGCGCCGATTGCAAGCTTTGTTGCGGTAAATGCCGTTTTCATGGGATTAGCCTGTGCTATTGCCGCCCCCGCATAAGCCGCCAAGGCGACGGGGGGAGTAAGGTCGGCAACGATACCGAAGTAGAACACGAAGAAGTGAGCCGCTATCATAGGAACGCCCATCTGTACGAGAATGGGGGCACAGGTTGCAGCCATAATACAGTAGTTTGCAGTTGTGGGAACGCCCATACCAAGAACTATACAGCAAAGCATTGTGAGGAAGAGCGCAACTATTATTTTATTTCCCGCAAGTGAAACTATTCCGTTGAAGAGAAGATATGCAAGACCTGTTGAGCTGATAAGACCTGCAACGATACCTGCAACACCGCAAGCTGATGCAACGGTTATCATACCCTGTCCGCCAGCCGCAAGCGCTTCAAGAATGCGCTTGGGAGTTATTCTGTGCTCCTTGTTGAAGAGACTTACAACGATAGCGACCACTATCGCTATTGCCGCAGCATAGGCGATCGAACGCTTGCTTGTTGCAACAAGATAAATGAGAAGCACCAAGGGGAGAAGAAGATATATCTGCTTAAGAAGAGGCTTGAGTCTTGGAAGCTCCTCGCGTGTAAGTCCTCGAAGGCCCTCTTTTTTTGCTTCAAGGTGAACTGTAATGAATACTCCTGCGAAATAGAGAAGAGCAGGGAGAATTGCTTTTACAACTATGCTGGAATAGGGAACTCCTACAGTTTCTGCCATAAGGAATGCGGCGGCACCCATAATAGGAGGCATTATCTGTCCTCCCGTTGATGCGGAGGCTTCTGCCGCGGCGGCAAATTCGGGCTTATATCCCGTTCTCTTCATAAGAGGAATGGTAACGGCGCCCGAGCCTACGGTGTTTGCAACAGATGAGCCCGACACCATACCCTCAAGGGCAGATGCAACGACTGCAACCTTTGCAGGACCACCCGAGAAGCCGCCAACGAGTGCGTTGGCTATCTTGATGAAGAAATCTGCAATTCCGGTGCGTTCAAGGAAAGCACCGAATATGATGAACATAACGATGTACTTGGAGCAAACGTTTATGGGAGTGGAGAGAATACCCTCCTTCGAATAGAAAAGAACTCGGACACTTTCGGTGATACGTGCCAAAAAGTTGGGATTCGTTGAGCCCCACACAAGTGCATAAACCAGAAGTGCACCTGCCACAACGAGAATGGGAATACCAACGCTTCTGCGGCAAAGCTCTGCAAGGGTCAGAATTCCAATCACACCGATTACCATCTGAACGGTATCTATTCTGAAGTTGGAAACTATCATCTGGGCATTGATGGTGTAGTAAAGGAAAGCGCCTGTGCCGAGGAGCATAAGTAAAATATCGTACCACGGCATATAGTTTACCTTCTGCATACCCTTTTTAGAGGGGAAAACAAGGTAACCGATAAAGATAATGAATGCCATAAACGAGGTGAGTCTTATCTCATCAAGCCAGGTAGCATAAAGGGTAACGTAGATACAGAAAACCGAGAAGGCGGCAAGTATACAGGTGACGAGTATTTTAGGAACACCCTCCCATATACGTGTATTTGACTCGCGGTCATATTTTTTCATAACCGCATCAACGTCAATGGGACCTTCTTCCACTACGTTGTTTTTCTTGTTAAAAAACGACATTGCGAAACTCCTTTGATTTTTTTACACAAAGAGTTGGCTGTCGCCTGTAACGACAGCCAACCGTGAAAGCTTTGAAAATTACTCTACAGGAACTGTGATGTCCTTTTCTGCAAAGTATTTAGCAGCACCCTTGTGGAAGGGAACTGTGATACCCTCTGTAGCGTTTGCAAGGCTGAGCTCTGCACCCTTAGCGTGAGCGGAGGTGATTGCTTCTGCATTGTCGAATATAGCCTTTGTTACGTTGTATACGTCTTCCTCGGAAGCATTGGCACTTACGATGAGAGTTGCCTTAACTGTTACTGTTGTAACGTCTGTTGCCTGTCCCTTGTAGGTGTCTTTAGGAATGGTGTAGGTTGTATAGAAGGGAGAAGAAGCCATAAGAGCCTTTGCAATGTCTCCGTCGATAGGAACAAGGTATGCATCTGTTGTAGTGCAAAGCTCCTGAATTGCGGGAGTGGGAGCGCCTGCTACAATGAAAGCGGCGTCAATCTTCTTATCCTTGAGAGCATCTGCTGAGTCAGCGAAGGACTGATACTGAGGTTCAATGTCGTCAACCGTAAGTCCTGCCGCTTCAAGCACGTCAACTGCGTTGAAGTAAACGCCCGAGCCTGCGGCACCGATAGAAACCTTTTTGCCTGCAAGGTCTGCAACCGTCTTGATTGCAGGGTCCATTGTTACGAGCTGTACTGCTTCGGCATAAAGACCGCCGATTGTACGGAAGGAATCAAGCTTGCCTTCTGTTTCGAAGGTACGGGAGCCTTCCCATGCATAAGCCATAACGTCTGACTGAACTGTACCGAGCTGATAGTTGCCTGCATCAATACCGATGATGTTAGCCTTTGAACCGTCGGTGGATACAACGTTTACAGTAATACCCGAGGAAGCCTTGATCTGATTTCCGAGGATTCCGCCGTAGCCGTAATAAGTACCTGCAGTTCCGCCTGTACCCATTGTCATTGTTGTTGCGGCATTTGAACAAGCCACAAGTGAAATTGCCATAACAGCAAGAAGTAAAAGTGAAATAATGCGCTTCATAATTTTTCTCCTTAAAGCTTTTTATAAAATTATTATGTACCTATTATATAGGATAATTCTTCGATTTTCAATAGATTTGAACGTATTTTTGTATAATTGTATACAATCATCCAAAAATACACGTATATTATGTGGAATTTTAACAATAAAAAAGGGACTTTTTAAGTCCCTTTTGATAAAAACTATTTTGTAAGATGAAGCGAATGGAGTTTTTTATAGGTTCCGTCGAGGGCGATAAGCTCATCGAGGCTTCCTTTTTCCGAGACTCTACCGTTTTCTATAACGGCAATTTCGTCGGCGTGGCGGACAGTTGAAAGCCTGTGTGCCACAACGATGGTTGTTCTGCCGTGTGATAGCTTATCGAGAGACTCTTGAATGAGAAGCTCGGTGGTGTTGTCGAGAGCCGAGGTTGCCTCGTCGAGAATGAGAATTGGAGGATTTTTGAGAAATACTCTTGCGATAGAAAGCCTTTGCTTCTGACCTCCCGAAAGCTTAACACCTCTTTCTCCTATTTCGGTGTCATAGCCCTTTTCAAGTGTCTTTACCCACTCGTCGATTTCTGCAAGCTTCGCTGCTTCGTAAACCTCCGCATCGGAAGCGTTAAGCCTTCCGTAAAGGATGTTTTCCTTTATGGTGCCGTTAAAGAGGAAAACGTCCTGTTGAACTATTCCGACGTTTTTTCTAATTGTTTCGAGAGAGAGGTCCTTGATGCTCTTGCCGTCGATGAGAATGTCACCCGAGGTGAGATTATAGAATCGGGGTATAAGGTGACATACGGTCGTTTTTCCACCGCCGGATGGTCCGACCAGCGCAAGAGTTTTTCCTGCATCAACCTTGAGACTCACTCCGCGAAGTACCTCTCCCGATGACTCGTAGGAGAACTCCACGTCCTTGATTTCAATGTTTCCGTGAACCTCTGAAAGCTCCTCTTTGCCCTCATCGGCTTCGGGGGCTATCTCTATTATTTCAACGTATCTTGCAAAGCCCGAAACGCCCTGCTGATACTGCTCCATAAAGTTTATAAGAGTTGTGATAGGATTTATAAAGAGGTTTACCGATACTATAAAGGTGGAATATTCGGGAAAGGAGATTTTTCCTGCATAAAGGAAAAGACCTCCTGCGATAAGTATTATTACGTTGAATATGTCGGTAATGAAAGAAGTAGAGGAGAAGAAAAGTGCCATAGCGTGATATGCCTTGTGGCAAGCAGAAACAAAGGCAAGGTTACCAACCTCAAATTTCTCTTTTTCCTTTTCTTCGTTGGTGTAGGCTTTCGTTACTCTGATACCTGTAATACTGCTTTCGACCGAAGCATTTATTTCGGCAGTTGTTTTTCTTCTCTCGTCGAAGGCGGCACGCATTTTTCTTCTGAAGTATACGGCAACCGCAATGAGAAAGGGTACGCAAGCAAAGATGATAAGGGTGAGAGGGATATCTATAGTACAAAGGTAGATAAAGGAACCAACAAGCATTACCGCACTGATGAGTAGGTTTTCAGGTCCGTGGTGAGCAAGCTCGGAGACGTCGAAGAGGTCGCTTGTCATTCTCGTCATTATCTTTCCCGTTTCGTGCTCGTCGTAGAAGGAGAAGGGAAGCTTTTGAAGATGGTCGAAGAGCTTACGTCTCATATCCGCCTGCATCTTAACGCCTATTATATGTCCGTAATACTGTACGAAGTAGCGGAGCAAAAAGCGGAGGATATAAAGGAAAAGCACAACAAGTCCCGCTATAACGATTTCTCTGTAAAGCTTCTCGGGAATAAGCGTTTCAAGCATTCCTCTCGTCACTATGGGATAGACCATACCGATGAGGGAGATGAAGAAGGATGCTATCATATCAAGAAGAAGCATCTTTCGATAGGGCTTGTAGTAGGAAATAAATTTTTTAAGCATTCGTATTCTCCTTTTCGAGTCTTGTCATAGTCCTGAACTCAAAGAGAACGAATATCACGCTGACGATAACCGCAACAACGTCGGCAATAGGTCCTGCAATTATAATGCCCATAAGACCGAGGTCTGTCACTCTTGGGATAATGAGCATAAGGGGGATAAAGAGGAAGCACTGTCTCGACATTGAAAGAAGGACACCGCGAAAAGGCTTTCCGATAGAGCTGAAGAAGTTTGCGGAAAGGAACTGTACGCCGTTTATAACCATAGTGCAAAGGAATATTCTCATAAAGAGCACGGCAAATTCCATATAAAGAGGATCGGAATCACGTCCGAACAAAAGGAGCACGTATTCGGGGAAAAATTCAAAGGCGATAAAGCCCACGATTCCCACCAGTACGTCAACCATTATACCGAGGCGGTAGGTCTCCTTAACTCTTTTGTACTGTCTTGCACCGTAGTTGAAGCCCATAATGGGACGCGTGCCCTGCTGAATACCGATAAATACCGACATAAGTATAGCGTTTACCTTCATAACGACACCCACTGCCGAAAGAGGAATGTCTGTGCCGTAAGCAGTCATTGCGCCGTAGTAAATGATGGAGTTATTCATAACTATCTGTACAAGGCAAATGGCTACCTGGTTGAGACCGTTGCTAAGACCCAGCGACATTGTGCGGAGAGTGGCTTTGAGAGAAGGGCGGAATGTATCACGGGTTATGGCAACACACTTGAATCTCGGAATGTAGAATATACAAATGAGGAAGGATGCTATCTGGGATATGACGGTTGCCCAAGCCGCACCCGCAATGCCCATGTCGAGAGCAAAGATGAAAATTGGGTCGAGTATGGTGTTAAGCACTGCGCCTGCCATCATTACTACCATAGAATATCTTGGCTTTCCGTCGGCGTGAATGAGGTTTGATATTGAGTTTGATACAATGAGGAAGGGCATACCCACTGCTGTAACTCTCACGTAGTCCAGTGCATAGGGGAGGATTGTGGGAGTAGCACCGAAGGCTTTGAGCATCGGCACCGCAAAGGCTTCGTAAACCGCAAAGCAAATAATACCGAACACGGCACCCCAAACGGTTGCAACACCTACGGTTTTACTTGCCTCCTGCTTATTCCCTCTTCCAAGCTCAAGAGAGAATTTTGCCGCCGCACCCACACCGATGGTGAGGGAGATTGCGAGCATTATAGAGGTAAAGGGGAAGGCTACGTTGGTAGCGCCGTTTCCGATGGTTCCTACACCCCAGCCGATAAAAATCTGGTCAACTATATTGTATAGTGAGCTTGCAAGCATTGATATAATACTCGGCAGAGCAAATTTTTTCAGTAGTGTCGATATTTTTTCATATCCTAATGGATTTTCTTTTCTTAATTCCATAGTAAACTCCTTTATTTTTCAAACCTTAATATTCTATCACGAAATTGTGACCTGCTTATGAATAAACGAGAATTTTCTCAATGTAGCACAACCAGCCTCTAAAAGTTAATATATTACAAATAATATTTAATATTTTCTATGGATAAAGATAACATAATTGATATAATTAAATCATATTAACAAAAGAAGGTGACGTTATGAAGAATATTTTACCGGCACTTGGAAAAGAGGGTATAAGCCCCGCGTGGTTTCCCACTACAATGCAGGCATTTATTTTCAGAAACTGGAATACAGTTGACAAAAAAAGGATAGCCGAGGTTATTGAAACGTCGGTTGAAAACGTTGAAAGAGAAGCACTCCGTATGGGACTCGGAGAGCAAGGCGACGTTTCTCCCTGGGCTGAAAAGGGATATATTACAATTATTCGTGCCAACTGGCACATTCTTCCTTACGAACAGCTTCTTGCCCTTCTCAGCTGGAGCGAGGAAAAGCTTGCCCACATTCTGAAGGAGGACGATTTTCTCGGAATAAAGCTTGGCGACAAGCCCGTTTGTGAAAAGCTTCTTTACCGTGAGCTGACAGAAAAAGAGAAAAAGGAAACCGAAAAAATAAGAGCCGAGATGGAGGAGATTGCAAAAATCACGCCTCCCGATTCAAGAGCACCCTTTGATTTCGCTTACAGCGATTTGAAGATAGAGGAGAACGAGTCCTTTGAAGAAAAGGCAGTGCTTGACGGCGGGTGGTATATCTCGGATAATACAGGCGATGCTTTTGTAAAGAAGGCGGTTTTACGCTTTTCGAATATGCTCAAAAGCCGTTACGGCGTAGCCCTTGGAGGTAAAGCACGTGAAATCTCCTTGTCCTTTATAGAAGGGCACAAGGAGGAATATCACGAGATAAAGATAGAAAAAGAAAAGATAGAGATAAAGGCAGGAGCGTTATCCGGCATAATACGAGGGCTTTATCGGCTCGACGACCTTATGAATCTTGCGGGAGGCGCCGAGCTTCCTCTTGGAGAATTCAAGAGAGAGCCCCGCTTTGAATCAAGATTTATATATTCATTTTGCGGACTTTATGAAAGAGCCTTCGAGGTGGACAGCAGAGAATACTGTCCCGACTCACTTCTTGAGCAGTATGCAAGAGTTGGGGTAAACGGAATCTGGCTTCAGGCAATTCTCTATAAGCTCACAGAGTTTCCTTTCGACCCGTCGGTATCAAAGGGCTTTGAAGAAAGGCAGAAAAGACTCATCGATTTCGTAAACCGCGCAAAGGAATACGGTATAAAGATTTATTTGTATCTCAACGAGCCCAGAGGCATGACAGAGGCGTTTTATGAAAAATATCCTCACCTTAAAGGCTCGGTTGGACGCGGAAACCCTTGTATGTGCGTTTCTGCTCCCGAAACCGTAGAATATATCAGGAGTGCGGTGGCAAGTCTCTGCCGTACAGCGCCCGACCTTGGCGGATTTTTCACTATCTGTATGTCGGAGAACCCCACTCATTGTAAATATAATACCTACGTAATAACAGAGCCTTGTGAAAGATGTAAGGATAAAAAGCCCTGGCAGCTTGTGTCTATAGTAAACACGGCTATTGCCGAGGCGGTGCAGAGTGTTAACGGCAATATGAAGGTTATGGCGTGGGATTGGGGCTGGTCACAGCCTGCAGGCTTCGAGGAGGGCGACGTTGAAGCGCTTATCACGTCTCTGCCGGGGAACGTTGCCGTAATGTGTAAGCGAGAAACCTTTATTCCGTTTACACGCGGAGGCATCGAGGGTACGGTGCGCGACTATTCTATATCGGTTGACGGACTCAGCGAGGACAGCGTCAAGGGCTGGAGCCACGCTAAAAAAGAAGGACACCAAACCGTTGTAAAGATTCAGCCGAACAACACCTGGGAGTGCTCTACTACTCCTTATATCCCCGTATACAGAAAAATTTTTGAGCAGATGAGGAGTCTTATCCACATGAACGTGGACCACCTTATGCTCAGCTGGACACTGGGTGGATATCCATCGCCTACTATCAAGATGCTCTCCGAGCTGTTCTTTATCGAAAACGGTAATGCGGAGCTTGACTTTGATAAGGCGATAAAGATGGTTTACGGCAAAAAGGCGGAGGAGGTAAAGAAGGCGACGGATATTTTCGGAGATGCCTTTTCGGAATTCCCCAACAATATATCCGTAATTCACAAAGGACCTCAAAACGGCGGTCCGTCCGTTCCTCTTTTCCATAAGCCTACGGGCTATAAGTCAACTATGACCTGCTATACCTTTGACGATATTGAAAACTGGCGGGGCATATATCCCGTGGATATTCTTAAAAATCAATATAAGCTTGTAAGCGACGGCTTTGAGAAGGGTATGGCGCTTATTTCGGACAAGAACAGCGAGTTCTATGATATTTCTTTCGTGAGCTATTCGTTGTTCCGCGCATCCTTCAATCAGGTGCGCTTTATAAGATGCAGAGACGAGTTTATCGAAAACAAGTCGGATGCGGTGAGAAAAGAGCTTATTGAAATTGTAAAAGATGAGAAAGAGCTTGCAAAGGAAGTTTATAAAATAATGTGCCGACGTCCGGAGGTCGGCTACGAAGCGGCAAATCACTACTACTTCAGCCTTGACAGTCTTACCGAAAAGGTTATAAACTGCCGTTGGCTTGAGGAATATTACGAAAACAAGAGGGCTTGATATGGTAACAAGAGAAGATATAAGAAAAGCCGCAGAGGCTTTGGGAATAAAGAAGGGCGACACCGTTCTTATCCACTCCTCCTTCAAAAGCTTCGGGGGAGTTGAAGGAGGCGCCGAGTCGGTTGTAGGCGGATTCGAGGATGCTGTAGGCGAGGAAGGAACGCTTGTTTTCCCCACTCTCTGTCAGGAGGATTGGGAGCACGTTTACGAAACCTGGTATATGGATAAGCCCTCCGACGTAGGCTATCTTACAAACTATTTCAGAAAGCTTCCGGGTGCAAAAAGAAGTAATCAGGCTACCCACTCGGTTGCGGCTAGGGGTAAGGATGCTGACTACATTACGGCGACCCACGGAAATTCCGGACTTCGACACGGCATTTTCGGTGACACACCCTTCGCGTCAGATTCTCCTTGGGAGAAGCTTTACGAAAGAAATGCAAAGACGGTATTTATAGGATGTCTTATGCATAAGTGTACCTTCAGACATCTTATCGAGTATAAGTTTGTCGAAAAGCTTCTTGAAAGAATTGAGGGCACAGATTTTTACGAGGTGGCAAAGCGTAAGCTATGGTGCTATGAGCGTTGGTCCGAAAGGGGCGCTTGGCCCTTGACCCACGGTGAATTTATTCGCTCTCTTCTCAACAAAGAGGGAAAGGTCACTTATACAAAATGCGGAGATGCACATATAATGTGCACATGCGCAAAAGACTACGTAGATAAGGGAATTGAGTGTCTTGAAAAGGACAACTTTGCGGCTCTTGCCGACACCCTCCCCCTTTACAGAGAGTGGAAGGCGGAGTACAACGAATACGTAAGAATACATAACCTGTAAAAAAGGAAAGCCGTCGGTTTTTCCGACGGCTATGTTGTATATTTTTTGTATGTTGACGGGGCAATGTGGAAATATTTTTTGAACACCTTGTTGAAGTAGGAGGGGGAGGAGAAGCCCGTTTTTTCGGACACCTCCGCTACCGATAAGCCTTCCTTTAGCATACTCTCGGCTTTGCTTATTCTTATATAGTTGAGGTAGTCCACCACGGTGACTCCCGTAGTCTTTTTGAAAAGCTTGCAGATGTAGTTGCCATGGAGATGAAGGGCATTGCTTATATCCTTCAGTGTTATGGCATTTTGGTAATTTTCATGCAGATATTCCACAATAGGAAGAATTGCGCCAATACTTTTTGAGTCGATAAGGTTGCTCTCGTCTGCTATGAAATTATTCTTATGAAGATATGCCGTAATTTCATACTTATTTGCTATCATGAGGTAGTCGTGAACACGGTCTTTATGCTCCGATTCCTCAAGCATCTCTTTAATTTTACCCGACAGATATTCCGTATCCTCATCGCCTTTTTTGAATATATGGTGCGGATAGTTGATTTTGGTGAGATATCTTACAAGATATTTCAGAGAGTCGATGCCCTGTGCGGGATTTGGAAACTGGAGAGTTATATAGGCGGTGCCGTTTTTCGTTACCTCACATCTGTGGGGAATACGGCTGTTGACAAAGACGATATCGCCCTCCTCGGCAAAAGAAACCTCCCCCGCGGCAAAGCACTTAAGTCCTCCGCTTGTGATGAGAAGAAATTCAAAGTCGTGATGAATGTGCATACTGCCCAGCGACCCGACGTTAAACGCCTTTGGCGTATTTCTTACGTATATTTCGGTAATTGCTCGGGGATATATTACAATTTCGTTTCTCATAGCTTGCTCCAATATTAATATATTACAAAAAAATAAAGATAAAAAGGCATAAAAAGTTATAATATTTTAATTATTATATCATAAAACACAATTTATTTCAATAGGAGAAAATAAAATGAATGAAAAAATCAAAGGCGCTCTCGTTCCTTAAAGATTCCTTGCTTTTTCAGCGTATGCGCAGTATAATTCTTATTATAGAGATAAATATGAAGAAATCAGCGAAACATTAAGAGGTAAAGAAAAATGAAAGAAAAACTGATTCACTACATAGAAGAACACAAGGAAGAGCTTTTCGAGTCTCTTTGTGAAATGATTCGTATCAATACCGAGAACGACGGAAAAAACGGTACTGAAAAGGCTCTTGCCCTTTATCTTGAAGGAGAGCTTTCAAAGCTCGGAATAGAGAGTGACGTATATTCCCCCGACGAGGTTGAGGGTATAATGGAGATGGAGGATTATCTCGCAGGCAGAAACCTTAAGGACAGAACGAATATTACGGGTAAAATCAAGGGGAAAAGCTCAAAAAAAGCGCTGATGCTTGCAGGACACCTTGATACAATGCCCATCGGCGATCTCTCTCTTTGGACAGTTCCTCCCGCAGAAGGCATCATCAAGGACAGCAGAGTGTGGGGAAGGGGAGCGTGTGACGACAAATATGCTCTCGCAACTTGGCTCTTTATAGCAAAAGCTATGAAAGCCCTTGGTATCGAGCTTGATTGCGACCTTTATCTCACAGGCTACGTTGACGAGGAATTCGGGGGAGGCGACGGAGCGCTTGCCTGTACAGTGAAGTACCCCTCGGATATGTATCTCAATATGGATTGCAAAAAATTTCAGATATGGCACTGTGCCTCTGCAGGTCAACAGCTTGAAATCGTCATAAAGCATAAGAACGAGCAGGATTCCTGCCAAAACGTCATAGAAGGACTTGAGATAGTCAAGGACGAGCTTATGAGCTTCAAGGAAAGAAGAAAAGAAGAGCTTGACCGCAACCCCTATTATCACGGTTCTATTATCCCCGGTACTTCAATGAGAATTTTAAGATATGCAGCAGGACTTGAGGGCGCTATGAACGTAGGAAGAGTGCGCTTCGTTTACTATTCGGATAAAACCTCTACGGAAATAAGAGAGGAATATAAGAGAATGTTCGACAGTATAAATTCCCGCATAGCTCCTCTCGGTATGGAGATATCCGACGTTATATACGATAGCCGTCTTTTCCGCTACGGAGCGCTTGATCCCGATAACGAA
This sequence comes from Eubacteriales bacterium, assembly GCA_045594565.1. Lineage (GTDB taxonomy): Bacteria > Bacillota > Clostridia > Oscillospirales > SIG627 > RGIG6353. Next base: position 11,192 of record JAZNYT010000115.1, on the reverse strand, counting down.
AACATTGAGCTTCTTAAAAAAAGCGCAAAGGAAGCAACGGGAAGAATTCTTGAGCCACGCGGCTCCTGCCTTTCCGACCTGTCTCTCTTCCTTGCAAATACCAAGAACCCCGCCTTCTCCTTCGGTATAGGCAGAGATTTCAACGAATACGGCGGAGCACATCTCCCCGACGAGCATATTGAATGTGAAGTTTTAACGGAATTTGCAAAAATAATAGGAAGCTTCGTTCTCGATTGGGACGAAAAGAATAAGTAACGGAGACAAAAAACATTCGGGAAGTCAAAAACAGGCTTTGGCTTGTCCGCTCACATGATTTTTTCTATTTCTTGAAATTTAGGGCTGTAAAAAACTCTGTCAGAGTTTTTTACAGCCCCTTTTATTTGTGGATAGGCGGACATTTTATTGAGCTTGTGTTTTGTTGCGAACCTTAACGCCGGCTTTTTATGTGATAAAAACGGATTGCTTTTTATTGCCGCTTATGATATAATCAAACTAACGAATTAAGAAAGAAGGTGCATTTATGACTTTTTTGAAAAAACACGCTTTGAAGTTTTTTATTCTGCTTTCGGTGGTTTTGATTCTTTTTCTTCTTTGGTATCACCTTTTTCCTGTGAAGATACCCTTAGACCACACAGTTTATGCCCAGGATGGCGGAAAAGAGATAACTGTAAAAGGAGAAATTCAGTATTACCGCTCATTTTCCCGAAACGGCGGAAAAGTTTACGGCGAGGTGACCTTTGACGGCGTGACGTATGGTCTTCCTATGGGCGGTCCTTATATGTTTTCTCTGTATGACCTTGGTGTACAGGCGGATTTATTGCATAGAGATAAGATAACTATAAATTTCAACGGCAAGGACTACAAGGATTTCTTTATAATGGAAAATCCTTACCCCTTTGATATAGGCTACAACTATTTTTTAACGAAGCCGAACGTTAATACGGTTGAGCCCGAAATACAAGAGCCTGAACCTGAAATAATAGAATATAACTATGAAGTAACTGCAAGAACGGTTAATGAGATTTTTGGCATTTCTCCCGAAAAGCAAGCAGAGGAATTTATTTCTGCTCTTTGTCTTGGAGATAAAGATGTGGTAGAAATATATATCGGCGGAGCTATTGACCGATTTGAAACCGTCAAAATGGACGCTTATATAAAAAACGCTCAAGTTTCAGAAAATGATGAGGTTGTGCTTTATGCTAACGTCGGACTGAACGTTTATGAAAGCGAAAGCCCCGCCTTCCCAAAAGGTGAGCATGAATACGTTCTCCATATTCTCGAAAGCCCTTATCTTAACGTAGTTTCATTTTTCGGAAGTGCTGATACTCTTATGAATAATCTTTCTGTTCCGACAAGTGAGATTTCCGATAACGAAAAAGTTAACGATGCATTCGGATTTGTTCGAAGAAACGCTATTGCGTTAGGCTTTATAGATGAAATCCCCGATATAAGAAAGCATAACGAGGAAAGTATTTTCCACCTTGCACAGCATACCTGCCTCACCCTTGCATCTTACGGATACGAGTTTTTAGAATATGACGTTTTCTTGAAATATCTTTCTGACAGATTTGGGATAGAGGATATCAATTCCTATCCGCTGATAAAAAAAGAACTTAATGCAAGAAAGACAAATATTGAAGGAAAAACTTATTATAATATGTCGTGCGGTCACGGAGCTATGTCAACCGTACATCAATTTGAGAAGTACGAAAAAGAAGGAAACGTATATAAAATATCATTCATTTTCTATTCCGATTATGCCTCTATCAGCCCTGCCAAGAGAGTTGTTTATCTCTTTGAAGAAGACGAAGACTGTGATATTTTAAGATTTATCGGTATAGAAACCGAGAAGATAAGCGACGAAAAGATAGCAAGCTATCTGTTTTAACTATTAAGGGGGGAATAAAATGAAAATAAGAGCTATAATGTTAAGCATACTTATTGCTTGCTTTTTTATGACCTTGAACTCGTGCGAAAAAGAAGCTCCTCTCGATGAAAAAGTTGTTTTGGATAACAAGGAAGCTCATTCGGAAGAAATAAAGGAAGAGCCGGTACTCACCGACGAAGAAAAATACGCCATAAAGCTAAAGAACTATGAAAAAGTCAGTGCCCTTTCCGCAAGTGAGAGAGCGGAGGATTTTTTGACGGCTTTAACCGAAGGAAATCTCGAAAAGCTCGATGTTTATTTGTATTCTAAAGGCTTGGAAGAGCTTTTGAAGGCCGATATCAAGGCTGAAATAGTTGAGGAAGTCGAAATAGTTGACATTAAACAACCGAGGTTTGAAAATATAGGGTATCAGGCGGAGGTAAGGCTTACTGTAGAAAATTCCGAAACCGAGGTTTTTGAAAACGGTGTTCACAGTTATCTCCTTTTGATGGCGGATTTTGAAGACGTAGGGTTTGTTAAGTTTTTTGCACCGAGGGATAAACTCAATTTGTATCTGAAAGCAAACGAGCCGAAAGACAGAGAAAGCATTGTGTATAAGGCAGACAGTATTGCTTCGGGGCTTATGGTTTTCGTTTCTCCCGAGCTTACCGAGGAAGTAATGAGTGAAGCGAGCCCAATGTTTTTAGGTCATTTTCTGGTTCATAGCGGTGCTTTTCAATCTGAGTTCATCACCAAAAAAGAGTTCAAAGACGTCGCAAGCAAGACCTTGGGTATAGATGACGAACAAAGAATTGAGGATATTTCGGGTTGGCTTGATTTTAAATATAAGGAAGAGAATGGTGTGTACGACGTTTATTGCGCGCACGATATCCATTCGGTTGCCAAGGCTTTAGAAAAGGTAGAAGAAAACGAAGACGGTTGTGTTCTTACTTATGCCCTTTACACGGATTTTTCTTATATTGTCAAGGTGGCAACTTTAACAGCCTCGTTTACCAAGAACGCTGACGGAAGCATTGGTATAGAAAATCTTGAATTTGAAAAGCTTCTTAATTATCCTGTTAATAAGTATTCTCCGTAAAGATAATCCCCCTTTTTCAAGGGGGATTATCTTTACGTTATAGTTTTCGTGGGAGTTTGAGGGAGAGCTTTTATAAAAATCTCTCCCTCATAAAAATTACTTAATTTTAATACCTAATTCGTCAAGGCTCTTCTCGGGAACCTCTGACGGACACTGTGTCATAAGCTCGGACGCATTCTGTACCTTGGGGAATGCGATAACGTCATGGATAGCGTCAAGACCGAGCATGAGACTGACAAGTCTGTCAAGACCGAATGCGAGACCGCCGTGAGGGGGTGCACCGTACTTGAAGGCTTCAAGAAGGAAGCCGAACTTAACTTCAATTTCCTCGGGAGAAAGTCCGAGCGCGTCGAATACCTTCGCCTGAAGGTCCTGACGGTGAATTCTTACAGAACCGCCGCCAAGCTCGGTACCGTTGAGAACGATATCATAAGCTCTTGCATAAACCTTGTCGGGCGCAGACTTAAGATACTGGATATCTTCCTCACGGGGTGCTGTGAAGGGGTGATGCATCGCAACGTAGCGGTCATCCTCCTCCGAGTACTCGAACATGGGAAAGTCGGTTATCCAAAGGAACTTGAATACGTTTTTATCACGAAGACCAAGCTTTTCTGCAACCTCGCAGCGGAGTGCGCCGAGAGAGTCGAACACTACCTTGTTCTTGGTATCAGCTACAACGAGAAGAAGGTCACCCTCTGCAAACTCGGTTCTAGCATATATTGCATTTACTTCTGCATCTGTCAGGAATTTTGCAAAGGAGGATGAAACCTCACCTGCCCACTTGGACCAGGCAAGACCCTTTGCACGGTAGGTCTTAACGAAATCGGTAAGCTTGTCAATTTCTTTTCTTGAGAACTTGTCAGCACCACCCTTAACGTTGATGGCACGAACCGAACCGCCTTCAGCTACTGCACCGCTGAACACCTTGAACTCACTGTCCTTTACAATGTCGGAAAGGTCCTGAAGCTCGAAGCCGAAACGAAGGTCGGGCTTGTCGGAGCCGTAGCGGTTCATTGCCTCGTCCCAAGTCATTCTCATGAGAGGAAGCTCTACCTTCATGTCCATAACCTTGTCGAAGAGAGATGCAATGTATCCCTCTACCATGGTCATGATATCGTTTTCGTCAACGAAGGACATTTCAAGGTCTATCTGTGTAAATTCGGGCTGACGGTCGGCACGAAGGTCTTCGTCACGGAAGCACTTTGCAATCTGAATGTATCTGTCAAAGCCCGAGAGCATAAGAAGCTGTTTGTAAAGCTGAGGAGACTGGGGAAGTGCGTAGAAGGAGCCGGGATGAACACGGCTGGGAACGAGGTAGTCTCTTGCACCCTCGGGTGTGGACTTGATGAGAACGGGAGTCTCAACCTCGATAAATCCGTTGTCCTCAAAATACTCTCTTGTATGTCTTGCAACTCTTGAACGCATAAGGATATTTCTCTGTAAAGGTGCACGACGGAGGTCAAGGTAACGGTATTTGAGACGAAGCTCTTCCTTAACGTCTGTTTCTTCTTTGATTTCAAAAGGAGGTGTCTGGGAAACGGAAAGCACCTCAAGCTTGTCAACGTAAAGCTCAAGGCTTCCCGTCTTCATGTTGGGGTTTATGGCACCCTCGCCTCTTGAACGGATAACACCCTCTGCCGCAAGAACGTACTCTGCACGGACAGAGAAAGCAGTATCGAAAATTTCTCTGTCTGTCTTATCGTCAAAGGCAAGCTGAATGATGCCTGTTCGGTCTCTGAGATCTACGAAAATAAGAGTGCCCAGGTCTCTCTGCTTCTGTACCCATCCGCAGACCTTTGCTCTTGTGCCGATATCGTTTTCAGTAAATTCGGCACAGTATTTTGTCCTATACATATTTACTCCTTTGGATTTCTTCGTCTTTTTCCGCAATACTTCGTTGCTCGATAAAAAGCAGCTCGACTTACGTTTTTGTAAGCCTTCCCTTTGCTTTTTATTTCGACGCCTCGTCTTGCGAAAAAATATTTCGAAATCTGTATATACTTTATATTTTATTTTACTTTATTATTAAATGTGAAACCAAGGAAGAAAACCGCAGGCGGTTTTCAACCGAAATTTTCAATTTTCAATTTTCCATTTTCAATTTATTTGCAATATCTTCGATATTGTCAAGTGCTACCTCAACGGCTTCACCTGTTGCCATATTTTTAAGAGTTGCTTTTCCTGCTTCAAGCTCGCTGTCGCCTAGTACCATGGAGAATCCTGCCCCTGTCTTGTCGGCATATTTCATCTGCGCCTTAAGGCTTCTGCCAACTTGGTCGAAGGTGACGTTGAGTCCGTATTTTTTGAAGCCAAGTGACATCTCAAAGCTGCGGAGTCTTGCCGCATCTCCCATAGATGCAATATAGAGAGCAGGGGAGGTATTGAATTCGGGAAGCTTATCCGATGCCTTAAGGGCAAGCATTACACGGGTAAGACCCATAGCAAATCCAATACCGGGAAGTCTGGGTCCGCCAAGCTCTTCAACAAGTCCGTCGTAGCGTCCGCCACCGCAGATGGTGCTCTTTGAACCGATGTCCTCCGAAATAAACTCAAAAACAGTTCTCTGATAGTAGTCAAGTCCTCTTACTATTTTGGGGTTAACGTTGTATTTTATTCCTGCCCTGTCAAGATAAGTTTTAAGCTCGTCAAGATGCTTTTTACAGTCGGGGCAGAGATAGTCGATAGTTTTTGGGGCGTTCTTCGCATACTCCGAGCAAACGGGACTCTTACAGTCGAGAATACGAAGGGGATTCTTATCAAGTCTGTCAATACAGGTCTCACAAAGGTCATCACGGCAGGACTCGAAATAATCGTGAAGTGCCTTGTGATAGATAGGACGGCAATGACGGCAACCGATAGAGTTTATTTCAAGGCTTACGTCGATACCGAGGTTTTTGAAAATATCATAGCCGAGAGAAATTACGTTCGCATCAGCCGCCGCATTTTCTGCACCGAACTGCTCGACACCGAACTGATAGAATTCTCTTGATCTTCCCGCCTCGGGCTTCTCATATCGGAAGCAAGAAATGAGATAATAGAGAGGAAGGGGCATAGCACCCGTTGCAAGTCCGTTTTCGATAACGCTTCTTACAACGCCTGCCGTACCCTCGGGACGAAGGGTGATACTTCTTTTGTCGTTATCCTCAAAGGAGTACATCTCCTTCTGAACAACGTCGCTTGTCTCGCCAACGCCTCTCTTGTAAAGCTCACTCGATTCAAAGGTAGGCAGTCTTATCTCACTATAACCGTAAAGAGCCGCCGTTTCCTTTATTTTATTTTCCATCCACTGCCATACTTCGCTTTCACCGGGCAGTATGTCAATAGTTCCTCTTTGCTTCTGTATCATTTTTTTCTTTGTATTTTTTCGCAATACTTCGTTACTCAACAAAAACCAGCTCGACTTACGTTTTGTAAGCCTTCGCTTTGCTTTTTGTTTCGATGCCTCGTCTTGCAAAAAAATACTTCGAAAACCTCCTTAATGTTATGTTTGTTTAGCTTGGGGGGTTAATTTTTTTGTTTTTATGCTTCGTCTTTTTCCGTTCTGCTTCGCTACTTGCTCAAAAGCCGGCGTCGACTTACAGCAAAGTAAGCCGTCCTTGGCTTTTTCGCGTGCACTCGCATAGCGAAAAAATACTTCGAAAAATCTGTTTTTAGTAATGTGATTTTAAGTTTAGGGGTTTCTCACGTTATTTTTTGTAAGCCTTCGCTTTGCTTTTTGTTTCGATGCCTCGTCTTGCAAAAAAATACTTCGAAAACCTCCTTAATGTTATGTTTGTTTATAGTTTTCGTAGGGGTACAAGGGGGAGGGCTTTTTCAAAAAGCCTTACCCCTTGAATAAATTCAATCGAAAATTTTCGTAGAAAATTAACCAAAACTTTCAAACGCAGTTTGAAAATATCGCTCGGCGCAAGCCGAATATCACTGCGAAGCAATATAACTTGACCGAAGGTCAAATATCACTGTCAAGCAGCCAAGGGCTTACTTGACAAGCATTCTCCAGTCAAGGTCTCCTCGTTCAAGAGCCATTATTAGTGCCTCGGCGGTAGCGATATTCGTTGCATAGGGAATATTGTAGCTGTCGCAAAGGTGGAGTATCTCTTCTTCATCATTCTCTGAAATAAAGTCGAGCTCGTCTCTGTCTCTGAAGTAGAGGAGGAGGTCGATTTCGTTGTAGGATACTTTAGATGCGACCTGCTGAATACCGCCGTGCTCAGGCATCAGAAGAAGCTCGACTTCAAGGCCTGTAGCATCCTCTACGGCTTTGCCAAGGCTTCCTGTGGCACAAAGTGAATGACGGCTGAGTATTCCGCAATAGGCAATACAAAACTGTGTCATAAGTTCTTTTTTCTTCTCGTGAGCCATTATCGCAATCTGCATAGAACTGTATCCTTTCTTATGTTGATGATTTAGTAAAGCTTCATTCTCTTGTGTTTCGGGACAATGTTCTCAAGGAGAGCAACTGCCTCGCCTGCAATTCTTCGCGCAACGTTCCGAACTGCTGTACCTGCCGCAGAGCGTTTATCCTCCGATACCGTTTTTCCCGAGGAAACCAGCCGTTCCACTCTCTTATCAAAAGGAACGACACCTATGAGAGTCACCGACGAGTGGTCGATAACGTCCATGATACTGACAAAGTCGTTTTTTCCCGCCCTTTCAAAATCAAAGGAGTTTATGATGAGCCTCGTTTTTTCAACGCCCTTTTCCGAAAAGGTGGCGCCAAGCTTTTCCGCGGCTCTTACCGATGCGGCGTTTTGTGTTGAAACGATTATTGCTTCGTCAACGAGACCGCTGTCACGTGCAAGGTCGAGAAGTTTTCCCGTACCTGCCGCCATATCGAGAACTACCCAGTCAAACTCTCTTTTGAGGTCGGATATAAACTTTTCAAAAAGCTTCGGTGTAACCTCGGTATCGTAGGTGATATCCACGTTCATGGGTGCCGAAATGAAGAAAAGGTTTTCGTCCCTTTCGTCACTGTCCACAGCAATTCCGAGCGATGCTTTTCCCGTAATTACATCAAAGCAGCTGGGGGAGGCGGAGTTTTCGTGACCGAGAGCAATATCAAGACTTCTTACCCCGAAGTCCATATCTACTGCGACGGTCTTCTTTCCAAGCTTTGCCAGACAATATGATAGTGCCGCAGACACCGTAGTCTTACCTACACCGCCCTTTAACGAGGCAATCATAATGACCTTTCCCAAAGCCTTTTCACTCCCATCATAATATTCTTACAATAAATAATATCATATATTGCTCCAAAAATCAAGTAGTGACAGGGGGGAAGTTTATGAAAAGTTTACTGTTTGTACTTGAACTTACACGATTTTTCTGTTAAACTTATAAACGCACAGAAAAACCGATTTTCAAAAAAGGAGAAGAAATGAAGTACATATCACCTAAAAAAACGCTAATTCTTACAATTTTTGCTTTTCTTCTTGAGATTTCTGTTTATGCACTCCCCATAATACTTCAGAACATGGTACTCCAGAAGATAATAACCATATCGTATATAGTTTTAGGCACTGTTTTGGCGACTCTCTTTCTTCTTGTGAACGGTGCATCCACTGCCATTATCGACGGCGAATACGAGAAAAAATTCATGAAAGACCTAAGAGAGGGTAATGCCTCGGGAGAGGGGGAAAACCTCCACTGGAACCCCTTAAAGCTTACCCTTGTGAAAAGAGTGTATTATTCTAAAATTATCATGGCGTTTCTTTTCCCCGTCATAGTTATATTCTTTATGGAATATCTGGCACTTTTGATTTCAGAATTTATTGATTGAGAGGACTTTTTATGTTTGACGAAAAAACCGCCGACAGTCTTATGCTTGCCTATCTCGGCGACTCTGTGTGGGAAATCTTAGTGCGTGAAAGGCTATTTTTTACAGTGCCGGAAGGAAATGCCGTGGCAAACCGTATGGCACTTGATTTTGTTACCGCTGCCGCACAGGTGAAGGCTCTTGAAAAGATAGAGCCTCTTTTTACCGAGGAAGAAAGGGACGTTTTCCGACGCGGAAAAAATACAAAGACCAACAACACCCCCAAAAGCGTCACCCGTTACGAGTATAAGCTCGCTACGGGTCTTGAAGCCGTTTTCGGTTATAATTACCTTATGATGCGTCACGAAAGAAACAAAGAACTGTTTAATGCTGCTTTTAATTGTTAATTTTTTATGAACAAATCATATATATATGGAAAAATTAACCCCGTTGTGTTATACTATTATGCAAAACAAAATTTAGGAGGAAACAAATGAACAAGAAGTATGTTTATCTCTTTACCGAAGGAAACGGTAAAATGCGTGAGCTTCTCGGTGGTAAGGGCGCAAACCTTGCAGAAATGACTAACCTTGGTCTTCCTGTACCTCAGGGCTTCACAATTACAACAGAAGCATGTACACAGTACTATGAGGACGGCAGAAAGATCAATCCCGAGATTGAAGCTGAAATCATGGAATACATCACAAAGATGGAAGCTATCACCGGTAAGAAGTTCGGCGATAAGGAAAATCCCCTTCTCGTATCTGTTCGTTCAGGTGCAAGAGCATCCATGCCCGGTATGATGGATACCATTCTTAACCTCGGTCTTAACGAAGAGGTTGTAGAGGTTATTGCAAAGAAGTCCGGAAATGCAAGATGGGCTTACGACTGCTACAGAAGATTTATCCAGATGTACTCCGACGTCGTTATGGAAGTTGGAAAGAAGTACTTTGAGGAGCTCATCGACAAGATGAAGGAAGAAAAGGGCGTAACTCAGGATATTGAGCTTGGCGCTGAAGACCTCAAGGAGCTTGCAAATCAGTTTAAGGCTGAATATAAGTCAAAGATTGGTACAGATTTCCCCTCCGACCCTAAGGAACAGCTTATGGGTGCGGTAAAGGCAGTATTCCGTTCATGGGATAACCCCCGTGCTAACGTTTACCGCCGTGACAACGATATTCCTTATTCTTGGGGTACCGCTGTTAACGTACAGGCAATGGCGTTCGGTAACATGGGCGACGATTGCGGTACAGGTGTTGCATTCACTCGTGACCCCGCAACAGGTGAAAAGAAGCTTATGGGTGAGTTCCTTGTAAACGCTCAGGGCGAAGACGTTGTTGCAGGTGTTAGAACACCTATGAAGATTCAGGAAATGGCTGACAAATTCCCTGCTGCTTACAAGCAGTTCACAGAGGTTTGTGCTCTTCTTGAAAACCACTATCACGATATGCAGGATATGGAGTTCACCGTTGAAAACGAAAAGCTCTATATGCTCCAGACCCGTAACGGTAAGAGAACCGCTCAGGCTGCTCTCCAGATCGCTGTTGACCTCGTTGCTGAAGGCCACAAGACCAAGGAAGAAGCAGTTCTCATGATCGACCCCAGAAACCTTGATACCCTTCTCCATCCCCAGTTCGATGCGAAGGCTCTTAAGGCTGCTACTCCCATGGGCAGAGGCCTTGGCGCTTCCCCCGGAGCTGCTTGCGGTAAGATCGTATTTACTGCTGAAGATGCAGAATCCTGGAAGGCAAGAGGCGAAAAGGTCGTTCTCGTAAGACTTGAAACCTCTCCTGAAGATATCACCGGTATGAAAGCCGCTCAGGGTATCCTCACCGTGCGTGGCGGTATGACCTCTCACGCAGCCGTTGTTGCTCGTGGTATGGGTACCTGCTGCGTTTCCGGTTGCGGCGACATTAAGATGGATGAAGAAAACAAAAAGTTCGAGCTTGCAGGCAAGACCTTCCATGAAGGCGACTACATCTCCATCGACGGTTCCACCGGTAACATTTATGACGGCATTATCCCAACTGTTGATGCTGAAATCGCAGGCGAATTTGGTCGCATTATGGATTGGGCTGACGAGTTCCGTACTCTTAAGGTTCGTACAAATGCTGACACACCTGCTGACGCTAAAAAGGCTCGCGAATTGGGTGCTGAGGGTATCGGTCTTTGCCGTACCGAGCATATGTTCTTCGAAGCTGACAGAATCGCTGCTTTCCGTGAAATGATTTGCGCTGACACAGTAGAAGAACGTGAAGCCGCTCTTGATAAGATTCTCCCCTATCAGCAAGGCGACTTTGAAAAGCTTTACGAAGCACTTGAAGGCTGGCCCGTTACCATCCGTTTCCTCGATCCACCTCTACACGAGTTCGTTCCTACCGAGGAAGCTGACATCGCTGCTTTGGCAAGCGCTCAGGGCAAGACTGTTACTGATATCAAGAACATCATCACCGGTCTTCACGAATTTAACC
>JAZNYT010000114.1:0-53821 GCA_045594565.1 Eubacteriales bacterium | reverse complement strand
GTTTCTGTGAACCAAGCCAAGGTCATAGTATTCAGAGTTAAGGTCAACAAAGGGGAGAATAAGAATATCCTTAATCTGTTGCCAGATAATTCTTGTCATTTCGTCGCCGTCCATCTCAACGAGAGGGGTGGTCATTTTTATCTTTTCCATAATATATCCTTTCTTACGGTATCATCTTTGGGTTAAAACCGAAAATGAAGATTTTCAGTTTTTACTAAAACGCTTTTTTATAAAGTAAGTGCGAACAAAGTGTAGTCAAAGAATAGTTTTTCTAATGTAGAAAGTCGAAAATCGACTTTCTTCTTAAATATTCCAAATTTCATTTTCTTCGCATCTCTCTCGCACTGCCGTACCAAGTACGCCGACGGCTTCGAGATATGCGATTTTACCGCCAAACCTGATACCTTTTGGTATTTACGGTATCATTTTTGGGTTAAAACCGAAAAACTATTATTAAAGTTTTTGGAATTCTTAAAACCTTTTTTCAAAAAGGTTTTAAGCGGGTATAGGGCAGAGCCCTATTATAATAATAAGGGGGTATAGGGCAGAGCCCTATTATAACTATTATAATAAACACTTAACCCTTTGTGTATTTAAGAAGTCCACCTGCAAGAAGCATTTTCTGCTGACGTTCGGAGAATTCACAGGAAAGAGAGAACTTATCCCCTGTTGTCTTGTCGGTGAGAATTGCGCATCCGTTCTTCAGCGCATCAAAAAGTCCTGAAATCTCAAGAGCATCGCCCTGTGAAAGCTTATCGTAATCGTCGGGATTCTTGAAGGTAAGAGGAATAATACCTGCATTTATAAGGTTTGCCGCATGAATTCTTGCAAAGCTCTTGGCAATAACCGCCTTTACTCCAAGATAGAGAGGAACGAGAGCTGCGTGCTCACGGGATGAGCCCTGTCCGTAGTTTGAACCGCCAACGATTATTGATTTACCTGCCTTAAGAGCTCTTTCGGGGAAGGTCTCATCGCATACACCGAAGCAGAACTTTGAAAGATAAGGAATATTTGAACGGTAGGGAAGTATCTTTGCACCTGCAGGCATAATGTGGTCGGTGGTAATATTGTCACCAACCTTGAGTGTAAGAGGTGCAGTAAGCGTATCTGTAAGAGGTGCTCCCTCGGGGAAAGGCTTGATGTTAGGACCGCGGAGTACCTCCACGTCCTTCGCCTCCTCTTCACTTGCGGGAAGAACTACCGCCGAGTCGTTTATCTTGAACTTTTCAGGCATTGTGATTTCAGGACATTCGCCAAGCGTTCTGGGGTCTGTAATATATCCCGTAAGAGCCGATGCTGCCGCAAGCTCGGGAGATACAAGATAAACCTGACCGTCCTTTGTACCGCTTCTTCCTTCAAAGTTACGGTTGAAGGTGCGGAGAGAAACACCTGCGGAGTTGGGGGAGAATCCCATACCGATACAAGGTCCGCAAGCGCATTCAAGAACTCTTGCGCCCGATGCAATAATATCGCTGAGCGCACCGCAATCGGCGAGCATTGTAAGCACCTGCTTGGAGCCGGGGGAAACCGAAAGGCTGACCGAGGGGTCGATAGTTTTGCCCTTAAGAATAGCCGCAACCTTAAGCATATCCGCAAGAGATGAGTTGGTACAAGAGCCGATACAAACCTGGTCTACCTTAATATCCGAAAGGTCCTCTGCCGCCTTAATATTGTCGGGAGAGTGAGGACACGCAAGAAGAGGCTTAAGCTCAGAAAGATTGATGTCGATTATTCTGTCGTAAACGGCATCCTCGTCGGAGGAGAGGGGAACAAAGTCCTCACCTCTGCCTTGACTTTCAAGGAATGCCTTTGTAATTTCGTCGGAGGGGAATATAGAGGTGGTGGCACCAAGCTCTGTTCCCATGTTGGTGATAGTTGCTCTCTGGGGAACTGAAAGTGTCTTGATACCCTCTCCGCCCCATTCGATAATGTATCCTACACCGCCCTTAACCGAAAGAATTCGGAGTATTTCAAGGCTTACGTCCTTAGCGCTAACCCAAGGACGAAGGGCACCGGTAAGATTTACCTTTATCATTTTAGGCATTGTAATGTAGTAAGCGCCGCCACCCATAGCAACCGCAACGTCCATACCGCCTGCACCCATAGCAAGCATACCGATACCGCCGCCTGTGGGGGTGTGGCTATCTGAGCCAATGAGAGTCTTGCCGGGCTTTCCGAAGCGTTCAAGATGTACCTGGTGGCAAATACCGTTACCGGGGCGAGAAAAACGGATGCCGTATTTCTTTGCAACTGATTGTATGTAGCGGTGGTCATCGGCGTTCTCAAAGCCCGACTGAAGTGTGTTGTGGTCAATGTACGCCACCGAAAGCTCCGTTCTTACTCTCGGAATTCCGATTGACTCGAATTCAAGATATGCCATCGTGCCGGTAGCATCCTGTGTAAGTGTCTGGTCTATTCTGAGGGCAATCTCCGAGCCGGGAGTCATATCACCTTCAAGAAGATGTGCCTTTATAATTTTTTGTGCTATTGTAAGTCCCATTTTAGTGTTCCTTTCTGTATTCCATTACAAGCTTTTCCATTTCCTCGGTACTGATTACCGTTTGACGACCCTTTGCGTATTCCTCGTCTGTCCAAGCCTTGATGTGAATTACAATGTCGTCCTTCTTGGTAAGAGCTTCATCGCCCTTGAGATTGTAATGAGCGTTGAGCCAATATGCGATTCCTGCAAGACCTGAGGTGTTTGACACCGTTACCTTTGCAGGTCTGTTAAGGAGAGTATCCGTGTCGAAAATGTTATATATCTCCTCGTCCTTTATAAGACCGTCAGCGTGTATGCCTGCTCTTGTAGAGTTGAAGTTTGCACCTACAAAAGGTGTGTTTTCATGTATTTCATATCCGATATCTCTCTTGAAATAGTCGGCAATTTCAGTAATAGCGGTAGTGTCCATACCGTCAAGAGTGCCTCTGAGTGAAGCATATTCCATAACCATGGCCTCAAGAGGTACGTTGCCTGTTCTTTCTCCTATGCCGAGCATCGAACAGTTGACCGAAGCAGCACCGTGAAGCCAAGCACAGGTAGCATTTGCAACGCCCTTATAGAAGTCGTTGTGTCCGTGCCATTCAATCATTTCGCTAGGTACGTCAGCGTAGTGCTGGAGACCGTAGATTATACCCGGTACACTTCGTGGAAGAGCAACCTCAGAGAAGGGAACACCGTAGCCCATGGTGTCACAGGCTCTTATTTTAATGGGAATTCCCGATTCATCGGACATTTTCTGAAGCTCATTTACAAAAGGAAGTACAAAGCCGTAGAAATCAGCTCTCGTAATATCCTCAAAATGACATCTGGGTCGTATGCCAAGCTCAAGTGCCGCCGCAATGGTCTTTTTGTAATGCTCAAGCGCCTGACCTCTTGTCATACCCAGTTTCTTGAATATATGATAGTCTGAGCAGGAAACGAGAATGCCCGATTCCTTGATGCCCATGTCGCGAATAAGCTTGAAGTCGTTGAGACTTGCTCTTATCCAAGTGGTGATCTCAGGAAATTTAAGACCGAGATTCATACAGCCCTCAAGAGCCTTGCGGTCGTTTTCGCTGTATACGAAAAATTCAGTCTGACGTATAATTCCTTTTTCTCCGCCAAGCCTTGACATAAGCTTATAAAGATGTATTATCTGCTCGGGAGAATAAGGCGCCTGTGATTGCATACCGTCACGGAAGGACGTGTCGGTTATCCATATTTCACGGGGCATTCCTATCGGCACCTTTCGGTGGTTGAAGGCAATTTTCGGAACTTCCTTATAAGGATATATATCTCGGTAGAGATTAGGCTCCGTTACGTCCTGTAAAGAGTATTTGTATGACTTTTGCTCAAGCAGGTTGGTGGATGATGAAATTTCAATCATGGTATCGACCGCCTTTCATGTTTTGTATGATTGTATACAATTATACAATCAAAAATTAATTTTGTCAATATAATATATATGAACAAAAAGAAAACTGGCAAATTGTATAAAAAATATACTCTAAAGCATATAATATGGTAATAATAAACAAATAGAAAGGCTAAAATAGTATTGGAACAATCCTTAAATACTTGACAAAAAGAGAATTAAGGTTTATAATTATCTCGTTAAAAGCGTTTGAACGGAAAAGAGTACCGAAAGGGAAGCATACAGAGAGAAGGGCGTTTTGCTGAAAGTCCTTTATGTGAAAGCTTCGGGAAGACCGCTTCCGTGAGCTGTGTGCGATGAGCATACCGTAGCTGTGCGTTAAACGAAGAGTGAGTTAAATACAAGGTGGAACCGTGTCTATGCACCCTTGCCGAAAGTGGCAAGGCTTTTTTTATTGTAAAAATACGACAGATATAAAGGAGAATAGTTATGAAAGTAATACTTCAAAACGGTGTTATCGAAGAATACACCTTTGATGACCAGATAGGTCGTGATGCGCTCAGACATACTGCGTCTCACGTGCTTGCACAGGCGGTAAAGAGACTTTACCCCGAAACAAAGCTTGCAATCGGACCTTCCATAAAGGATGGCTTCTACTACGACTTTGACAGAGAAGGCGGATTTACAGAAACCGACCTTGAAAATATTGAAGCTGAAATGAAGAAGATCATCAAGGAGAACTTAAAGCTTGAACGCTTTACTCTCTCTCGTTCCGAGGCGCTTGAAAAGATGGCTGACGAGCCTTACAAGATTGAGCTTATCAACGATCTTCCCGAGGACGCAGAGCTGTCCTTCTTCAAGCAGGGCGACTACGTTGACCTTTGCGCAGGCCCTCACGTGACCTATACCTCTGCCGTAAAAGCATTCAAGCTTTTGTCGGTTACAGGCGCATACTGGAGAGGAAACGAAAAGAACAAGATGCTCACACGTATCTACGGTACGGCTTTCGCATCAAAGCCCGACCTTGAAGCGCATCTTGAAGCACTTGAAGAAGCAAGACGCCGCGACCACAATAAGCTTGGCCGTGAGCTTGAATATTTCACCACCGTTGATTCTATAGGACAGGGTCTCCCCATCCTTCTTCCAAAGGGAGCAAGAACAATACAGAGACTTCAGCGCTGGGTAGAGGACCTTGAGGAACAGAGAGGCTATCTCCTCACTAAGACTCCTCTTATGGCAAAGCGTGAGCTTTATAAGATTTCAGGACACTGGGATCACTATCTTGACGGTATGTTCGTTATGGGCGATCCGGATGACGAAACAAAGGAATGCTTCGCTCTCCGTCCTATGACTTGTCCCTTCCAGTATCAGGTGTTCCTCAATAAGAAGCGTTCATACCGTGACCTTCCCATGAGACTCGGCGAGACCTCAACACTTTTCCGTAACGAGGACTCGGGTGAAATGCACGGTCTTATAAGAGTACGTCAGTTCACTATTTCAGAAGGACATATCGTTCTTCGTCCCGAACAGCTTGCAGAGGAATTTGAAAACTGTCTCTCTCTTGCAAAGGAAGTGCTTGAAACAGTAGGTCTTTGGGAGGATTGCTCCTTCAGATTTTCACAGTGGGATCCTAACCGTACTGATAAGTACGAGGGTACCGCAGAGCAGTGGAACGAAGCACAGAGTGTAATGGAAGGGCTTCTTGATAAGCTTCTCGGACGCGACAACTACGTTATAGGAATCGATGAAGCTGCATTCTATGGACCGAAGCTTGATATCCAGTGCAAGAACGTTTTCGGTAAAGAGGACACTATCGTAACCATTCAGATAGATATGCTTCTTGCAAAGAAGTTCGGTATGGAATACGTTGACAGTGACAATACCACAAAGACACCTTATATCATACACAGAACCTCTCTTGGCTGTTATGAGAGAACACTTGCACTTCTCATTGAAAAATATGCAGGTGCACTTCCTACTTGGCTTGCGCCCACACAGGTAAGAATTCTTCCAATCACCGACAGAAACAACGAATATACCGACGAGATTGAAAAGAAGCTTGCTTCTCTCGGCGTTCGTGTTGAAAGTGACAAGAGGGCCGAAAAGACGGGCTACAAGATTAGAGAAGCACAGCTTCAGAAGATACCCTATATGCTTGTTGTAGGTGACAAGGAAACCGAAGAAAAGACAGTTTCCGTAAGACGCCGCGGTTCACAGGAAATGAGCACTATGACTCTCGATGAATTTATAGCAAAAATTGTTTTAGAAATAAATACTAAAGCAAGATAAGGAGCATAATATGAACAGAGCAGAGCTTAAAAGACGCGCTCGCGAACAGCTTGACGGCGGAATTTTTAAAAACAACTGGCTCATGGCGGTAGTAGCCGTACTTATTATTTCGGCTATTACGTCGGTATCCTCAAGTATTCCTCTTCTTCCTCTCTTTCTCATAGGACCTCTCAGTGTAGGTGCGGTTGCCTTTTTCAAAGCAGTTATGAGAAGCGGAGATGCAAAGGTAGAAAGACTCTTTGAGGGCTTTTCGAAGGATTTTGGAGGAACACTCGTACTTGGACTTCTTATGACTATCTTTACGTTCCTCTGGTCACTACTTTTCGTGATTCCCGGTATTGTTAAGTACTATGCATATTCAATGGCACCCTATCTTAAATCAGAGCACGAGGACTGGGATTGGCGCCGTTGTCTTGATGAAAGCATAAAGCTTACAAACGGTCACAAAATGGAGCTTTTCATCCTTGACCTTTCATTTATCGGCTGGTATATTGTGGGAAGCTTGTGCTTCGGCGTTGGAACACTTTGGGTAGAAGCTTACCACACTCAGACTATAGTAAATTATTTTGAAGACATTACGTCAACAAGAGTGGAAGGATAATTATGGATACAACAGCACTTTTTAAAATAAGCTACGGACTTTACGCCCTTTTTGCAAAGGACAATACAAGAGATAATGCGTGTATAATAAATACTCTTATGCAGGTCACCTCATCTCCCTCAGTTCTTTGCAGTATAAGCGTAAGCAAGAATAACCTTACACACGACATGATTGCGAATACCGGACGATTCAACGTATCGGTGCTCGACACATCCTGCCCCTACAGTATTTTCGAGACGCTTGGAATGAAGTCGGGCAGAGACGGCGACAAGCTTTCGGGAATTGCTACAAGAAGACTTGAAAACGGAATACTCGCGTTGTCAGACTATTCCAATGCAGTGATGTCGTTTGAGGTAACAAGAAGCGTTGATATGGGTACTCATACCACCTTCATTGCTATCCTCACAGAGGCTGAAAGCCTTAATTCGACAGGCAGTATGACCTATAGCTATTATCACGCCAGTGTTAAACCCAAGCCCCAAGCCGTAACTAAAGGCGGTTGGCGTTGTGTAATTTGCGGATACGTTTACGAGGGAGATGAGCTTCCTGCAGACTTCATTTGTCCTCTTTGTAAGCATGGCGCATCTGATTTTGAAAAAATAATTACAGATAAAGGAGAAAAAACTATGGAACTTAAAGGCACAAGAACAGAACAGAACCTTCGCGATGCATTTGCAGGCGAATCACAGGCGAGAAATAAGTACACTTATTTCGCTTCCGTTGCAAAAAAAGAAGGCTATGAGCAGATAGCGGCAATCTTCGAAGCAACTGCAAACAACGAAAAGGAGCATGCAAAGCTTTGGTTTAAGGCTCTTTCTTGCCTTGGCGATACCGCATCTAATCTTAAGGATGCAGCCGAGGGCGAGAATTATGAATGGGTAACAATGTACTCTGACTTTGCTAAGGTAGCTGACGAGGAAGGCTTCCACGACCTTGCAGAGCAGTTCAGACAGGTAGCACTCATTGAAAAATCTCACGAGGAGCGTTATCTTAAGCTTCTCAACAACGTTGAAATGAAGTCAGTGTTTGAAAAGGCTGAAGAATTTATGTGGGAATGCCGCAACTGCGGACACCTTGTAATTGGCAAAAAAGCACCCGAGGTTTGCCCTGTATGTAAGCATCCTCAGGCTTATTTTGAACTCAGAAAAGAGAACTATTAAAAAGTTTAGATATTTTAGTTAAAAACGATTCTATGAGAGAAAACTTTCCCCCAAAAGTTTTCTCTCATACTCTTTTTCAAAAACTTTTATGATTTGTTTTTTATGACTATAGTTTTTGTGGGGGGAGGGTGAATGCTTTTATGAAAAGCATTCACCGTTAAGTTATTTATCAAATTTATGGTATCATGATACCATGATACCATAAATTACATCTTGACATTAGCATATATTTATGGTATGATTATTCATACTAATATAACGGGGTGGATTTATGGATATATTAAGAGGCAGATATGCGTGGATAGTAAAAATAGGGGAAAAGGGACAGTTTGTTATTCCAAAAGAGGCAAGAGAAATGTTTGACTTGACCCCAGGAAGTGAAATACTTGTGCTTGGAGATACAAAAAAAGGACTTGCGATACTTCCTAAAGAACGTCAAAAACAAGTTATCGATAATATTTTTACAGAGGTAGAGGAATAATGCGTGACATAATTGAAATAAAAAATCTTACCAAATGCTACGGTAAGATAAAAGCGGTTGACGATTTAAGCTTTCGAGTAAAAGAGGGAGAGCTTTTTGCTTTCCTCGGTGTAAACGGGGCAGGGAAAAGCACTACTATATCCGTAATGTGCGGAGTGCTCTCGGCAGATGAGGGTGAAATTATCATAGACGGAATGACACAGCATGGCAACGTACATAAAATAAAAAGCAGTCTCGGCGTAGTATTTCAGAATTCAGTTCTCGATTCTGCACTCTCGGTTTATGATAACCTTCAAATAAAGGCGTCTCTTTACGGCATTACCGGTAACGCTTTTCGCGAAAGGCTTGATGAGCTTAACTCACTTCTTGATCTGAAAGAGCTTCTTCACCGCCGTGTAGGAAAGCTGTCGGGCGGTCAGAGAAGACGTATTGATATAGCAAGAGCGCTCTTTCACCGTCCGAGAATTTTAATTCTCGACGAGCCCACCACGGGACTTGACCCACAGACAAGGCGGACTATATGGCACGTAATAGAGGAGCTTCGTAAAAAAGAGGGTCTTACCGTATTTCTTACAACTCACTATATGGAGGAGGCGGCAGATGCAGACTTCGTTGTAATTCTTGACAGCGGAAAAATAGCCGCCGAGGGAACTCCTCACGACCTGAAAAATAAATACGTCAGAGACTTTGTAACACTTTATGGGGTAAGCGCCGAGGAGATTGAAAAGCTTTCCCGACCCTTTGAGAAAATCGGTGACGCATACCGCATAACAGTAAAGGACACTTCTGAAGCATTAGAGTTACTCATGGAATACCCTGAGCTTTTCCGAGATATTGAAATAACCAAGGGCAAAATGGACGACGTGTTCCTTGCGGTAACAGGTAAGACTCTTGTAGGAGGTGATAAATAATGACGTCACTCATATATCTTATAAAACGCGATATAAAGCTTTTCTTTCGTGATAAGGGAATGTTCTTTACAGCACTTATAACGCCGCTCATTCTTTTGATGCTTTACTGTACCTTCCTCGGCAACGTATATAGAGACGCCTTTGAAAGCGTACTTACGGAGTATGGCATAACGGTAGAGAAAAAGCTTCTTGACGCACTCGTTGGCGGTCAGCTTTTTTCCTCACTTCTTGCGGTGTCCACAGTAACGGTGTCCTTCTGTGCCAATATGCTGATGGTGCAGGATAAAGCGAACGGTGCTGCAAAAGATATTTCCATAACACCTGTAAAAAGCTCACATACAGCTCTCGCATATTACATTGCCACAACTTTGTCAGCTCTTATAATATCACTTGTGGCAACGCTCTCTTGTGTTATATACCTATCAGTAGTAGGGTGGTATATGTCGTGGAGTGACGTTCTTTTTATACTCCTTGACGTGTTTATAATGGTAGGCTTCGGTACGGCACTCTCCAGCGTCATAAATTTCTTTTTGTCAACACAGGGGCAGATATCGGCGGTAGGAAGCATCGTGTCCTCCTGCTACGGCTTTATTTGCGGAGCGTATATGCCACTGTCACAGCTTTCCGAGGGATTCAGAAAGGTACTCTCCTTTTTACCCGGTACTTACGGCACAGCCCTTTTCAGAAAGCATGCAATGTCGGGTGCATTCACCGAACTTGAAAATACGGGCGTACCATCTGCGATTATCGACGGACTCAAGGAAAGCGTTGACTTCGACGTTATCTTCTTTGGGGAAAAAGTGCCTGTATATGCCATGTATACGTACCTTGCACTAACGGTTATTATTATACTCGGAGCATATGTGCTTCTTAACGTTTTCAAAAGAAAGGAAACAAAATAATGTATAAATATTTTTTACCAACGAAAATATTCTTTGGCGACAATGCAGTTCTTGAAAATGCCGAGGCGTTAAGGCTTGGAAGTCGTGCATTTATAGTAACGGGAAGGAACTCGGGCAGAGCATCAGGTGCGCTTGATGACGTGGAAAAGGCGCTCAGATTTCTCGATATAGAATACACTGTCTACGACAAAATTTCCAATAATCCCACTATCGAGGAATGTGCTGACGGCGCAAAGTGCGCACGTGCCTTTAAGGCGGACTTTGTTATTGGTATCGGCGGAGGCTCACCCCTTGATGCTTCAAAGGCAATTGCAGTATACACAGCAAATCAGCCGATGATAGGCACCGACTTTGAAATGATGGATATCTACCGCGGAGAGTATGAAAACAAGCCTTTACCTATGGCGGCAATTCCAACAACAGCAGGCACAGGCTCGGAGGTAACTCCGTATTCTGTACTTACTCTTCACAGTGAAAAGAGTAAGAGGACATTTTCGTCACCCGATACCTTTTACAAGGTAGCCTTTCTTGACGGTAAATATATCCTAGCCCTTCCAATGCAAACACTCAAAAACACCGTTGTTGATGCTATGAGCCATCTTATAGAGGGCTACACCAATAAGCGCTCATCACCCTTTACCGACTATATCGCACTTGAGGGGCTGAGACTTATAGCTTCACGTCTAGATAACCTTATTCATGACGATATTGACCTCGATACCGCAAAGGACCTTATTTTTGCCTCCACTCTTGCGGGAATAGTCATCGCTCATACGGGAACGACGGTGGTCCATTCTATGGGCTATCCCTTGACCTATTTCAAGAATATTCCACACGGTATGGCAAACGGACTTCTTCTCGGGGGGTATCTTGACGAGACGGAAAAAGTAATACCCGAAAAAGTGAAAAACATACTAAAAGCTCTTGGCATATCCGAGGTGAGGGGAGTGCATTATCTTTTGGAGGCACTTCTCCCATGCAAAGAAAGCTTTACAGAAAAAGAATTAGACGAGTGGGTAGAAACTACCGTTAAAGCTAAAAATGCTCTCACCGCTCCTTTTGAAGCAACGCTTGAGGTAGAAAAGAGCATTTTCAAAAAATCCCTTTTGCAAAAATAATCAAAAAATATAAGATTTATATCGAAACTTATCAAAAAAATAAAGGTTTTTTCTGATTTTTTGATATATAATATTACCAAGTATTATACTGGAGGAGATTTATGAAAAAGCTTTTATCTATAATAATAGTATTGTCTCTGATCCTTTCTTCGCTTCTAATAATTACCACCTCTTGCGGTGAAGAAGAAAAGAAAGAAGAGAAAAATAATAATAGCGAAAAGGTCAACAGTGTAACTGAAGGTGATATTTTCGCAGAACGTGCCGCTATTGACGATGGTCTTGAAACGGTTGATTTTGGTGGACGTAAGTTCAGAATCGTAGGGCACTCAGGCGGTGAAGCAAATAACGTAAACAACACCGAAATAAATCAAGGTAAGCTTCTTACCGATGCTAATTTTTACAGAACTAAGACCGTTGAGGACCGTTTCAACGTAGACGTTGAAGCCGTATACGTAGCAGGTATCAACGAGGTTGCAGATTGGGTATCTAAGAACGTTTTGTCGGGAGCCGATGAATTTGACCTGCTCGTAAACCACGTTCTTACGTCTGGCGGTATGGTAGTTAAGAACCTTTTCCTTAATTGGTATGATATTCCAAACGTTGACTTTTCAAAGCCTTGGTGGGCAGAATCCAACGTGAGTGAGCTTACAGTTGACGGCAAGGCTATTCTTGCAATTTCAGACTTTAACTCAACAGCCGTTAGCTGTACATACGCGCTTGTTTTCAACAAAAATCTTGCAGCATCTTACGACCTTGGAAACCTTTACGAGGTGGTGGAAGATGGAAGATGGACAATAGATTACCTCATGGACCTTATCAGAGACGTGTACGTTGATGCCGACGGCTCGGGTGATAGAAGTGAAGGGGACTTTTACGGAATGGCTCAGCCTACACAGAGCCGTCTCAACCAGTGGCTCTGGGCGTTTGATAACCCCATTATGACAAAGGATGACGAAGGACTTCCCGCCGTTGCCATCAAAACCGATAAAATAAACAGTATCGTTACAAAGATTTATGATTTGTGTTACAATACGCAGGGTGTGTTCTACGATCCTACTTATAGTAATTACTCCTCCATGTTCCTTGAAAAAAAGACTATTTTCGGAATCGACCACATAGGCGCTCTCACAGGAGAAGAATACCGTAACTTTGAAGATGAATACGGAATACTTCCTCTTCCTAAGTGGGATGAAAATCAAGCGGATTATTACTCACATTCCTTTGGAGAGCATACGGTTTCAGCAATTCCCAAAACAGTCAAGGATACCACGTTTGTAGGAACGATAGTGGAAGCACTTGCGGCAGAGTCATATAAGCAGGTTATTCCTACTTTCTATGAGGTAGCACTTAAAACAAGATACCTCAGAGATAACGAATCCAAGAAAATGGTAGATATAATTATTAAGAACCGAGTATTTGACTTCGGTTACGTATATGATAACTGGAAGGGCTTTGCATATACCCTTAACGATATTATTAAGAGCGGTAATCCCAACTTTGAGTCATATTACTCCAGAAAATACACAGGCGCAAGATATCAGTACAAGAGTATTGTAAAGATATTCGAGAAAATATAAAACAAAAAATTCAAGGTGTTTTTCACCTTGAATTTTTTTGTTATTTCTTGAATATGTTCTTGATTTTTTCTTTGAAGGTAGCCTTTGCCGAAAGATTTGTGTCGGTACAGCTTATATCAAATTCACGAAGGAGCTTCTTCTGCGTCTCGGTAAGGTTTCTCGGAACTTCAACCACGACGGTGAATATAAGGTCGCCCTTGGAGCGTGAGTTGAGATACTGGATACCCTTTCCGCGGAGCGTTACGCTTGTACCGGTCTGCGTACCCTCGGGAAGCTTGTAGGAGTAGTCCCCTTCAAGAGTGGGAATATTTATTGTGGCACCGAGCGTTGCCTCAGCAAAGGAAACGGGTACTTCACAGTATATGTTGTAGCCGTCACGCTCAAATATGGGATGAGGACGAATTCCTACCTCAACGATGAGGTCACCTGCTATACCGCCGTTCTGACCTACGTTGCCCTGACCGCGAAGCACAACTCTTTGCATATTGTCAATACCCGCAGGGATATTTACCTCAAGCTTTTTCGACTTACGCTGTGTACCGCTTCCACCGCACTTGGTGCAGGGCTCTTTTATTACAGTACCCTTTCCTCCGCACTTATCACAGGTGCGAGTGGTCTGCATCATGCCGAGAGGCGTCCTCTGTTGTACTCTTACCTGACCCGAACCTCCACATTGAGGACAGGTTTCGGGATGTGTTCCGCTTTTAGCACCGCTTCCGTCACAGTCGGGACACTTATCCACTCTGGTAAAGGAAACCTCTTTTTTACATCCGAAAGCCGCTTCTTCGAAGGAAACCATAATTCTCGCTCCGATATCGCTTCCTCTTACAGGACCGCGTCTTCGTGAAGATGAGCCTCCCCCTCCGAAGAAGGAGGAGAATATGTCTCCCATATCGAAGTCCATACCGCCGAATCCGCCAAAGCCTCCGCCGAATCCCCCGGCACCGAAGTTGGGGTCAAGTCCGTCGTGACCGTATTGGTCGTAAAGCTTTTTCTTGTCGGGGTCGGATAACACTTCGTAAGCCTCGTTGACCTCCTTGAACTTTTCTTCAGCACTTTTGTCGTCGGGGTTCATGTCGGGATGATATTTTTTAGCAAGCTTTCTGAAAGCTTTTTTTATTGTATCGGCATCGGAGCTTTTGTCTACGCCAAGAACCTCATAATAGTCTCTTTTCTGTGCCATACAGTTTATAGCCTTTCCGATAAAAAGAGCCGAGAAGGCTCTTTTTATCATTTATTATCAGTTATCTGATTTGTCTGTAAAGTCTGCGTCATATACGCCGTCGGTGCCGGGGTTACCACCCATATTTTCAGCACCGGGGTTGGGGTTCTGCTGATAGAGCTTCTCTGCAATCTTGTAGAAGGACTGTGTAAGAGCCTCTGTATCTGCCTTGATAGCCTCTGTATTGTCAGTCTTAACTGTCTCACGAAGCTTTTCGATAGCCGCAAGAACGGGAGCCTTGTCCTCTTCTGTAATCTTGTCGCCTGCCTCGTTGAGGGTCTTTTCACTCTGGAATATAAGGTTTTCAGCGTTGTTCTTAACCTCAATTGCTTCCTTAGCCTTCTTGTCTTCCTCTGCGTGAAGCTCAGCTTCTCTTACAGCCGCCTCAATGTCCTCCTTGGACATATTTGAAGAAGCAGTAATAGAAATGTGCTGTTCCTTACCTGTTCCCTTATCGAGAGCAGAAACGTTAACGATACCGTTTGCGTCAATATCGAAGGTAACCTCGATCTGAGGAACGCCTCTCATTGCAGGCATAATGCCGTCGAGAACAAATCTGCCGAGAGTCTTGTTGTCTCTTGCCATTTCTCTTTCGCCCTGAAGAACGTGAATTTCAACAGAGGTCTGATTGTCAGCGGCAGTAGAATAAATCTGACTCTTCTTAACGGGAATAGTAGTGTTTCTTTCGATAAGCTTGTTGAATACACCGCCGAGGGTTTCGATACCGAGTGAAAGGGGAGTAACGTCGAGAAGAACTACGTCCTTAACGTCACCGCCGAGAACACCGCCCTGAATAGCCGCACCGATAGCAACACATTCGTCGGGGTTAATACCCTTGAAGGGCTCTTTACCTGTAAATGCCTTAACTGCTTCCTGTACAGCGGGGATTCTTGAAGAACCGCCTACAAGGAGTACTTTGTCAATCTGCGAGGGAGAAAGTCCTGCATCGGAGAGCGCCTGCTTTGTGGGAACCATTGTCTTTTCAACAAGGTCTGCGGTAAGCTCGTTGAATTTAGCTCTTGTAAGAGTTGCTTCAAAGTTTTTAGCACCGCTTGCATCTGCCGCGATGAAGGGAAGGCTGATTTCTGTAGTCATCATACCCGAAAGCTCAATCTTCGCCTTTTCAGCAGCTTCCTTAAGTCTCTGGTGTGCAGTCTTGTCAAGACGAAGGTCAATACCGTGCTCTGCCTTGAATGTGTCTGCCATCCAGTTGATAATTCTTTCGTCGAAGTCGTCACCGCCAAGCCTGTTGTTACCTGCGGTTGCAAGAACCTCGAATACGCCGTCGGAAATCTCAAGAATTGATACGTCGAAGGTACCGCCGCCAAGGTCGTATACCATAATCTTCTGCTCGTTGTCCTTGTCAAGACCGTAAGCAAGGGCTGCCGCTGTAGGCTCGTTTATGATACGAAGAACCTCAAGACCTGCTATCTTACCTGCATCCTTTGTAGCCTGACGCTGTGCGTCTGTAAAGTATGCGGGAACAGTAATAACCGCCTGTCCTACAGTTGTACCAAGGAAGCTTTCAGCATCAGCCTTGAGCTTCTGGAGAATCATTGCTGAAATTTCCTGAGGAGTATAGTTCTTTCCGTCGATGGCTACCTTTCTGTCAGTACCCATATCACGCTTGATAGAGCTTATTGTTCTGTCAGGGTTTGTAATAGCCTGTCTCTTTGCAATCTGACCTACAAGTCTTTCACCTGTCTTTGAGAAAGCAACTACCGAAGGAGTAGTTCTCGCACCCTCGGGATTGGGGATAACGCTGGGCTCACCGCCCTCAAAAACTGCAACGCAGGAGTTAGTTGTACCAAGGTCTATACCTATAATTTTTGCCATAATAAAATACCTCTTTCTTTATTTAGTTTGCGACTTTAACCATCGCGTGTCGTATTACTCTTTCACCGAGAATATATCCCTTCTGAAGCACCTCGACTACGGTGTTTTCGGGAATATCCTCTCTGTCCTCATGGAGAACTGCATTGTGGAAGTTGGGGTCAAAGGGCTTCATTTCAGCCTCTATCTCCTCAACTCCTATCTTTTTAAGAAATTCCGCAAATTGCTTTTTGATAAGCGTCATTCCTTCCTCAACACCCGCATCCTTCGAGAACTTTTCAGCTCTCTCAAAGTTGTCGATAACGGGAAGGAGAGAGGTTACCACGTCTGCCTTTGCTATGGAATAAATTTCTTCTTTCTCTTTTTGAGTACGCTTCTTGTAGTTGTCAAATTCTGCAATGCTTCTCAGATATTTGTCATAAAGCTCGGCATACTCACTAGCAGTTACTGTCTTTTCTTCTGCTACCGCTTCCTCCTCGGTTGCTGCTTCTTCTGTGTTTTCTACAGCTTCCTCGGTTTCAAGCTCCTTCTTTTCTTCTGCCATGTCTTGTCCTTTCTGATAAGTTAATTAGATTCCTCGTCGCCGATAAGATTTCTTACTACGTATTCAAGCCTTGCGATAACTCCCGAGTAGTCCATTCTTTTCGGTCCTATAAGTCCCAGAACACCCGTGATATTATCTCCTATGTTAAATTTATGGTATACACAGCTCGTTTTGTTAAGTCCCTCCTCAAAGGTGTCATCACCGATGAGCACGTTGAGTCCGTCGTGACCTACCGACGGGTCGGTAATCATACGGATGAGGTCCTCTTTGTCTTCAAGCAGTGAAATAAGACTTCTCGTTTTTGAAATATCCGCAAAGTCGGGATGCTTCAATATATTCGACATTCCGTCCAGATAAACCTCTTTTTCGTTCTCTCCTCTGACGGTGTCTACTACTATTCTTAATATATCCGAAAGAAGACCTCTGTAAACCCCAAACTTATCTTCAAGGGCATAAATGTCCTCAAGATTCATCTGCTCCACGTTTACCGAGGTGAGATTATCGTTGAGAAGCTTTATGATAACCGTCAGCACTTCACTTGTTAGAGTGATATCGGTTTTTATTTGTCTTGTCTTTACGTTATCCTGTGAGGTAATCATTACAAGGAGGAAATTTCTGGGGGAGAGATATACACCCTCGTATCTCACAATAGTACTTGCCCTTGGCTTTGCAGTATATGCAAAGGCTGTGTAATCCGTCATATCCGAAAGAACACGAGTCAGGTCTCCTACTATCTCCGAGAGGTGATGAAGTCTTGAGTTCATAACGTCGTTGAGAACGTTGATTTCTTCAAGAGATAAGGAGTATTGGTTCATCAGACTGTCAACGTACATCTTATATCCGAGGCTGGACGGAACTCGTCCTGCCGAGGTGTGAGGCTGCTCCAAGAGGCCCAGACTTTCAAGCTCACTCATCTCGTTTCTGATAGTAGCTGAAGAAAGCTCAAATCCCAAAGCATCGCTTAAATACTTGGAGCCTACAGGCTCTCCGGAGGTGATATACGTATCGACAATGGATTTCAGTATCCTTTTTTTTCTTTCGTTTAAATCCATCGCTTCACCGTCTTTCTTTGTTGGATTTAGCACTCTCTTGCATCAAGTGCTAACTTACGTTATAAATTTACCACCGATTACAGAAAAAGTCAATAGTCTTTTGAAAGTTTTTCTATATTTTTATTGTAAACATATTATGAATAGAAAAAAATTTTGTATTATAAATAATGAAATAAAGTAAAACCGTGATATGGTATAAATAAAAAAATCTCCTCACCTATAGTCAAAAAGCTATAGACAAAGAGATTTATTTTACTAAAAACTATTTACCGGATTAAATTAAGAGCTCTTCAAAAGTTATATTAAATACTTTAGCAAATGCAATTACTTCAATATCGGTGACAAACCGTTTCCCACACTCAATTCGTTGGATAGCATTTTTATCAATATCAATTCCTACAAGTTGCATTTTGTCGGCGAGTTCTCTTTGAGAAATTCCTAGCTTCATGCGAAACTTAGCAATATTTTTGCCACAAATATTATTCAATCCATCACAAGTTTTGTTTATAAACATAAAATTTCCTCTTTTTGACATTTTGTGCTTGTCAACAATGAAATTATATGCTATAATTCTTAACGTTATGACATTCATAGAATGTCATAACGCGAATATGGTAAATAAAACTTGTAATTTTACCATTATTGTGTTATACTTTTAATGCCACATTTCTAACATTTTTAATAATTTGCAGTTTTTTAATATTTTTATCACGAATAGCGAACGCTATGTAAAAAGCGTTTGCTCTTGCTCTTATGCTTTTCGTGATAAAAAATCTCTGATTGCATGTTAGAAGGTGTGGCAACTTTCGAGAAAGAGCAGAAACGTTTTTTGGTGCGTATCTCTCTTTCGGAGGTACGCACTTTTTATTTTTATAAAATAAAACTTGTAATTGTACTAAAATTGTGGTATACTTACATTGCGACACAATATAACATTTTCTTAGGTTAAACAAAGCGTGTATTTTTACTTTGGTAAAAAATACATGCTCTATTCTCTATGCTTTGTTTGGCTAAGGAAAAATTGTGTCGCAACAATCGGAGCTATGTATTTTTTCGGTGTATAGCTTCGGCTATGCACCTTTTTATTTTTGTGGGGAGAAAATTATGATAGCATCTTTTTTTGTCGATGAATGCTGTGATGCTAAAACAATGGAAAACATTTTAGTAAAGAGTGCACCTGTGTATTTTGAATGCGGACTTACCGAATTCCTCTTAACGTGCGACGGAGAAAATGACGTTATTATAGCAAAGTTTTTAAAAAGAGCCAAAGAATTTTATCCTATGATAAAAGTAGTATTATACCCTATGCAAGGGGATAAATATGATGAAAGTCTATATGACGAGGTTAACAAACTACCTCTGGACGGAATATTTCTTCCTTATGCAAAAATACTTAGAAATGAGTATATGGTGAATGAAAGCAGTACAGCTTTTTGCTATTTCATAAGAAACGGGTCGCCCACAAATGCATTCAGGGCATATGCTATGGCAAAAACACTTAAAAAGAGTGCTATTGATATGATTGATATATACGGACAATGGAATATATGAAAAACGTTGAAGGCTTCAAACCCTCAACGTTTTTGTTTTTAATGTCTCATAGATAGCTCGTGTATCTTTTTCGGTCTCGTTACGTAGAAGTAAAGCGCGCCTTGAAGTATAAGAGTACCTATCCAGGAAAGTGGCATTGCTATAAATAGTGATTCTATAGTACCCACCATCTTGAATACTGTCAGAACCCAACCGATACGTATTCCGCAGACACCGATGATTGAAAGTGCCATACTGCTTCCCGAATATCCAAGACCTCGGAGTGCTCCGCTGAATACTTCCATAATACCGCAAAGGAAATAAGTGTTGCCGACGATATTCAGTCGTTTGAGTCCAACCGCGATTGCTTCGGCGTTACCGGGAGCATATATATCAAGAAGAAATTCGCCAAGGAAGATTGTAACGAGAAGCTCTGCAATCCAGATGATTCCTACGTTTACGAGACACCAATATACCGTCTTTTTAACTCTGCCGAAGTTTTTTGCTCCCACGTTCTGACTTACAAATGAAACTGCCGCCATATTAAAGGTATGGAGACAGAAGTAATAGTAGCCGATAAGGTTGCCCGATGCGGAGCAACCGGCTATTGCCGCATCACCGAAGCCGTTGATACCCGTTTGAATAATAACGTTTGCAATGCCGAATACAGAGCTTTGAATACCTGCAGGAACACCGATTTTCAAAGCCTCGGGGAAGACGTCGGAATGTATACGAAGCTTTTTCAGATATATTCTTGTTGAGTCATCCTGCTTTAACAGAAGGTACATTATTGCTACAGCGTTGAGAATTTGTGCAATTACGGTGGCGATTGCAACACCGTCTGCCTTCATTCCGAAAAATCTTACGAAAAGGATATTAAGACCGATGTTTACAAAGCCCGTTACCGTAATAATATAAAGAGGTGTTTTGGTATTTCCTTTTGCACGAAGTATAGCATTGCCGAAGACGTAAATCATTGAAGGAATTTTACCTGCAAACATTATCTGCATATAAATTTTCGCCTGTGGCATTATTGAATCGGGCACGTCGGTAAGTCTGAGAAGCGGCTCTGCAAAAATAATACCTATAAGCGAGATTATGGCACCCCCGATAATACTTAACGCTATTGAAGTATGTACGGTTTTGTAAATTTTCTCTTCGTTTTTTTCACCGATGGCGCGTCCAAGCACAACGCTTATACCCATCGAAAGACCGATGAGCATATCCATAACAAGCGTTATGAGAGAGCCTGATGCACCAACTCCCGCAAGTGCATCTTCACCTCCCCAACGTCCTACAACGATGACGTCGGCAGTATTATAAAGCCTTTGAAGTATGCCTGTCAGCATAAGAGGTATAGCGAATTTCCAGATGTTTTTAAATAAAGGACCTTGTGTCATTTCAACGTTTTTTGCTCTTGCCATTGTATCGCCTCCCAATGAGCAATTATAGTACTGTTTTCGCATATTGTAAATGGACAAAACAGAACGATATGGACTTTTGGTAACAAAATATTTCCGAAATATTGAAAAAAAGAATAAATTATGATAATATGTGCTTGAATAAAACTTTAAGGATGTGAGCGTGTGCTTGGAAGAATAGAAAATTTAAAGCTTGTTTCCTCCTATCAAGGAGAGACACGTGACAGCGCAAAGATAGAAGGCAGAAAATATCACGCCTTTGTTTTCAGGACGAAAGGGGAGGGTGTTTATATAACGGAGGGAAAACAGATACGTATACGCGAAGGAGAAATGTCTTTTTTACCCCAAGGCTCCTCTTATGAATTTAAAAAAGTTTCTGAAGATAAGTGCGAGTATATGAGTATTTCCTTTATTGCTGACATTCCCAACGGCGAGATTACGGTTTTTTCGATGAATGATTTTAATGAAAAAAATTATATCCTCAGCCACTTCACAAGATTATGGAAATTTGGAAACGAGAGTGATAAGTATAAATGCTATTCTCTTTTCTATGCTATTCTCTCTTACGTTTCAAATATCGAGAATACCGATTACTCTGCAAAAAAGAAATTTATGGTTATTGAACCTGCCATAGAATATTTGAAAGACCATATATTTGATACTGCCCTGAAAACCGACGAGCTTCATCTTCTATGCGCAGTTTCAGATACCTATTTCAGAAAGCTTTTCGTGTCTAAATTCGGTACTACCCCTATAGAGTATATAACAAGCAAAAGACTTGGCTATGCAAAGGAGCTGCTTGACAACGATAATTTTATAGGAGTTGCGGACGTCGCACGTATGGTAGGATACAGCGACCCTCTTTATTTTAGCAGAGTGTTCAAGAAAAAATACGGAGTACCGCCCTCAAAGGCATAAAAAAACGGAAGAAAACTCGTTTGGAGCTTTCTTCCGTTTGCTTTTTATACGTTGAATCTGAAAAGAGTCACGTCTCCGTCCTTCATCACGTAGTCCTTACCCTCGCTTCTTACAAGTCCCTTGTCCTTTGCAGCGGTCATAGAGCCTGTTGCAACAAGGTCTTCAAATGAAATAATTTCAGCTCTGATAAAGCCTCTCTCAATATCCGAGTGTATCTTACCTGCCGCCTGAGGAGCTTTGGTACCCTTTTTTATAGTCCATGCACGTACCTCGGGTTCACCTGCCGTAAGGAAGCTGATAAGACCGAGAAGTGAGTAGCTTTCCTTTATGAGTCTGTCAAGACCCGACGTCTTGAGACCGAGGTCTTCGAGGAACATTGCCTTTTCGTCATCGTCAAGCTCGGCAATCTCCGCCTCAATATTGGCACAAATGGGAAGTACGCCCGAATCTTCGCTTCTTGCAAAATCCGCTACCGCCTTGAAGTGTACGTTCTTATTCTCAAGGTCGTCCATATCGGGAATGTCGTTTTCGCCGATGTTTGCCGCATATATTACAGGCTTTGCTGAAAGCAGAGGGATGTCTGCCATAAATTTTTCTTCATCCTCTGTTCTTTCAAGGCTTCTTGCGCTCTCTCCTCCGTCAAGATGAGCCTTGAGCTTATTGAGGAAGTCAAGCTCTACCTGAACGCTCTTGTCGCCCTTGAGCGCCTTTGTGGCACGGTCTATTCTTCTTTCAAGAATTTCTATATCAGAAAGGATAAGCTCGGTGTTTATTGTGCTTATATCGTCGAGAGGGTCGATTTTCGAGCTTACGTGAACTACGTCATCGTTTTCAAAACAGCGCACCACGTGAACGATAGCATCTACCTCACGAATGTGAGAGAGAAATTTATTTCCAAGTCCTTCACCTGCCGCAGCACCCTTAACAAGTCCCGCAATATCAACGAATTCGATTATCGCCTTTGTTATCTTCTCGGGTGAATACATCTTTGCAAGCACGTCAAGTCTCTCGTCGGGCACTGTTACTACACCAACGTTAGGGTCAATAGTACAGAAGGGGTAGTTTGCCGCCTCTGCTCCCGCACCTGTTATAGCATTAAAAAGAGTAGATTTACCAACGTTGGGAAGTCCTACTATACCAAGCTTCATATATTTATATCTCCTTATATACAGCGCTTTTTGGGCATAAAATTCGGTAGTTTACACCATTTCTACACCATTTTTTTCAAAAAGGCATTATTTTCTTTCACTTTGATTTCGAAACATTATATCATATTTTGCATCTAAAATCAACGGAATTTTATGAATTCACGATGTTTTATTTTCACAAAACAAAAATATTTTTTCAGCAAGCGCTTGACAAAACGATAATTTTATATTATAATAACGGTAACAGGAGGGATATTATGGAAAAAATAGGAGATAGAATACTTTGTTTATTAAAACAAAGCGGATATTCACAAAAAGAACTTGCATTAATGGTTGGTGTTACAGAAGCAGCTATGTGCAGATATTTAAAAAATGAAAGAGAACCTAAAATTGAGGTTGTCGCAAATTTGGCAACTGCACTTAACACAACTGTAGATTATCTTATAAGTGGAAGGAGCGAAAGCAATTCATTTGATGAAATTTATCATTTGGTTTCACGAAGCACTGTAACAATGTCTTCTGAAGAAAAAATGAAGCTTATGAAGTTGCTTCTTGATAAATGAGAAAAATAAGTGCATATTACTCTACAAATCTTGTGTTACCAAGAAGATTATATGATACAATTGAGCAAAAAGTTGTTTCACTGTATTTCGAGCATAACATAAAAGAATCACCGATACACCCATTTGAAATTGCAAAAAACCGCGGTTATGTTTTGCGTCCTTATTCTGAGCTTAATATTGAGGCTTGTAATTTTCTTCGAGAAAAAGAGCGTGATGGGACAAGCTATATAGATCCCGAAATAAAAAAACAGGTAATTTGCTTTGATGATTCACAGCCTATATGCCGTCAACGATTTACAATAATGCATGAGCTGGGACACATAGATATGGGGCACAAGCACGGAAGTCAGCTTGCGGAAACTATTGCGAACCATTATGCAGGATATGCTCTTGCTCCCTCGCCTTTAATCAAAAAATTTAATTGCGAGGATTTCGGAGATATTACATCTGTTTTTTGCGTTTCAGACGAGTGTGCATATTGGCGATTTAACAGTTATCAAAATTGGTTAAAGTATCAAATTAAAAAGAAATATGAAAAAGACTTGTTGAGCTTTTTCGATAATTGAAAAGGAGTTGATGTCTATTGATTGTGGTTTCAAAAAAAGAAAAAACACATCAAAAAGTTGTTACCAGCAACTAATTAATGTGTTCAATCTCGGATATGCTAAGCATATACCTATTGGCAAGTATATTTTAGCATATCCGTAAAGAAAAATCAAGTATTTGAGATAAAAATCTACATCTCTAAAGAAAATTTTCTATTACGGAGGTTAAAAAATATTTAATGATTAAAGAAAATACTAAGAAAAATTATGATGTTTTTCATTCTTTTTTGGTTAAAAATGCTGATTACAGCGGAAAAATCGAACTGCCTTGTATCAAAACAAGCGATAAAATTCCAAACAAAGTAATCACATTTTCAAAGGCAATGTCAAAATCTTGCAAGGATTTTGATAAATGGGTTGTGTTTTACGAACACGACAAAAATTTTGAACGTCTGTGGAATAATCCAAAAGCCTATATTGAAAAGCTAAAAAAATTTAACGGGGTAATTTCCCCTGATTTTAGTCTTTACCGCAATATGCCCCTTGTTATGCAACAGTGGAATACATATCGTGGAAGAGCCATTGCTGTATGGTTACAGAACAACGGAATTGAAGTTATACCTAATGTTCGCTTTAGTGATGAACGTTCGTATGAGTTTTGTTTTGATGGAATAGAGAAAAACAAGACCGTTGCTATAGGTACTCACGGTTGTATAAAAACAAGAGAAGACAAGCTATTTTTTAAAATAGGTCTCGCAGTTCTTGTGAATGTTCTTACTCCAGAAACTATAATTGTATATGGCGCTGCTCCCGATAACATCTTCAAAATATATAAAGACATGGGAATAAATATCATTTCTTTTGAAAGCGAATTTTCAAAATCCAGAAAGCAGGTGAATGCTTAATGGGTGGAGGAAGTGGTGGAAGCTTTGGAAATACTAAAGGTAGTAAAACAGGTTTCAAGGAAGCACTTGACCATATAAGCAACGCATTGGCTGTTGCCTCATTTATTCCGGGACTCGATACAGTTACAAATCTCGCATCAATACCCGTGGATTTATTGCGTGGTGATTTTGTATCGGCAGGACTTGATGCAGTTGGTGTTATACCATTTATAGGTGAAATTGCCGATGGTGCTAAAACAGTTGATAAAGTTTCTGATACGGTTAAAGCGATTGACAAAATTGCTGATGTGTCGACTAATGCTAAAAAATCACATAAAATAGGCAAATCTCTTATAACAGAATCTCCTCATAAACTCGTAAAAACTCACGAAATTACTATGAGCAGAAAAAAGTATTCTAGCTTTTTGGAAAGCGTAAGAAAAAATGGCATAACCGAACCTATTAAATATGTGGAGTTCAAAGGTACGAAATATGTAGTAGACGGTCATCATAGATTGCAAGCAGCAAAGGACTTGAATCTTAAAAATATACCTATTGAAAAAGTATCATTGCCATACAAAGGATATAAGACAATTGATGATTTGTTGTGGTAAGATCAATGTATAGGAGGATAGCATGATTTATATAACTGGAGATACACATATACCGGTAGACATAAATAAGTTGTCAAGCAAAAGATTTTCCGAGCAAAAAGAAATGACAGACAAGGACTTTCTTATTATATGCGGAGATTTTGGTGGTGTTTGGTGTGGTGACAATGAAGAGCTATATTGGCGTAAATGGCTTGACAAAAAGAATTTCACCACTTTGTTCATTGACGGTAATCACGAAAATTTCGATATGTTAGGAAACTTTCCTACTGTCGATTTTTGCGAAGGCAAGGCACATAAAATAAGTAATAAAATATATCACCTTATGCGAGGACAAATATATATTATTGACGGCAAAAAAATATTTACTTTCGGAGGAGCATCATCTCACGACAAGGAATTTAGAAAAGAAGGAAAGAGCTGGTGGAAAGAGGAATTGCCGAACGAATTTGAGTATAATATTGCAACAGAAAACTTGTCAAAAGCAGACT
The DNA here is from genome assembly GCA_045594565.1 of Eubacteriales bacterium. GTDB lineage: Bacteria > Bacillota > Clostridia > Oscillospirales > SIG627 > RGIG6353. Next base: position 28,166 of record JAZNYT010000114.1, on the reverse strand, counting down.
GGTCTGTTGATATTGTTATAACACATTCAGCACCTGCCTCAATCCAAAAACTTGTAAAACCGTCATACGAAGAAAACAGTCTCACTGATTTCCTTGAAGATGTCAATTGTAGGTTGAAGTTTAATAAATGGTTTTTTGGTCATTATCACTTGGACGAAAAACCTACCGACAGCCACATCGCAATATATAATAATATTGTGAAAGTATAAAAATCAAAACACGACATTCAATGGAATGCCGTGTTTTTTCTTTGTGCGTATGGAATCAATCAGCCTCCTAGAGGTCGCCTTTGTCGGTTTTGCGGAAATATCGTTTTTATGTGTTTTCAATAAAAAACTCGATGCAGAAGAAGAGTCAATAATCAACCGTGCTTTAGAAATTACAGTTTTCTTTTATTATATTACAACAATCTTTTTCGTAATAAAGCTTCATATCGGTTTTTTCGGGGAGCTTAACTCTGACGTTGTACATTCTGACGTCATCTGCTCCCTCAAGCGAAAGAGCATATTCTCCTCGATGTGTAAGATTATACCCTTCGAGTCTTATGAAATCGGAGTCAAAAAGCTCCACGTTCACGTCTCTTAGCGTTATATTGCGGATAGCGCCCTTGTCCTCGGCACATATAAAGCACTGACACATAGCGCGTGCGGTAAAGCTTGTGATAGTAACGTTCTTTATACTGCACGAGTTGCTCTCTCTTATGTTTATGGGACGTCCTACGTCATCGGCTATTACGTTTGAAACAGTCAGGTTTTCAACGTTTATCTTACCCTTACCGTTGTATGCTGTGGCAACGTTTATGGCAGGACTTGCTTCCCTTATCACAAGGTTCGACATTGTGACGTTTCGTATAGTGCCTCTGCCAACCGAGATTCTCACACCCGATGAGCGTGCCGTCATTACACAGTTTGTAATGGTAATGTTTTCACACACGTCAAGGTCTTCTCTGATTCTGTATCCTGTACATCTTATGGCGATTGCATCATCTCCCGTGTCAATGATACAGTCGGAGACGATTACGTTTTTGGATGCATCGATATCTATTCCGTCGGTGTTTGCGTGATACGGAAGGTTTTTCACTCTTATTCCGTGAATTGAAACGTTTTCACTTCCGTGAATAAAGAAGCACCAGCAAGGAGAGTTGACGATAGAAACGTCTCTTATAGTAACGTCTTTGCTTTCTATGATACAGAGAGTCTGACCCGGACGGAAGGAGTCCTTTTTACTAAAAGCGACTCCATATCGGAAAGCGTATCCCGTGTAGTATAGATCTTCAATTTCACCGAAAAAGCTATCGCCTGACCCGTCGATGACACCGCCTCCCGTTATCGCAACGTCGGTTTCTTCTACCGCCACGATAAAATGCTTTCCTATCCAGCCCTCCGGGGGAAAGCCGTAATTCTGACGGTAAGCATCCTCGGCGTTATAGTCGTCAAGGTTTTCCGAGGCTTTAAGCAGGGCTCCCTTTTCAAGATGAAGCTCAACGTGGCTTTTCAGCCATATAGTACCGCTGAGGAAGGTGCCTGCAGGAACAACAACTTTGCCGCCGCCGTTTTTGTGAACCTTGTCTATTGCTTCCTGTATGTATTTTGTATTCAGCGTTTTTCCGTCGGCTACAGCACCGCAGTTCAAAATATTAAGCTCCATAAATTATACCTCTATATCGATTATATCTCCTGCTCCTACAATGAGAATAAGGTCGTTTTCTTTTGCTGTTTCATAGATATACTTTTCAATGGATTTAAAGTCACCCAGATATTTTGCGTGAGGTATTCTGTCGGCAAGGTCCTTTGAAGAAATGCCGTATACGTTCTTTTCCCTAGCCGCGTATATGTCGGCGAAAATAACCTCGTCACAGTTTTCGAAGCTCTTTGCGAAGTCTTCCAAAAGGTCGTGTGTTCTTGAATAGGTGTGAGGCTGATATACCACAATGACTCTATCCTTTTCCAAAGTTCTTGCGGTTTCGAGAGTGGCCTTTATCTCATCGGGGTGGTGAGCATAATCGTCGTATATATCAGCACCGCTTAAATTTTTTCTATACTGGAAGCGTCTGCCCACACCCTTGAAATTCCGGAGTCCCTTAGCAATGCTTTCGGGTTCTATTCCCAAAAGTCGTGATACCGCTATTGCGGCAAGAGCATTGGACACTTGAAATTTTCCGGGTACAGAAAGCTTTATGTGAGAGAAGAATTCTCCATCTGCCGTCACGTCGAATTCCGCAAATCCCCGAACAAGTGTTACGTTTTCGGCGTTTACAGTACCGTTGCCCGACGTAGAGTAGGGGATAACGTTCCCTTTCATTTTGGCTGCTGCCGAAAGTGCGTTTTCGTTGTCTGCGCAAACCACGGCGCTTTGTGAAATGTTCATAAATTTTGAATAAGAGTCTTTCATCTGGTCAAGACTCTTGAAGTAATCGGTGTGGTCGAGCTCAACGTTAAGCACTACCGAAGCAGTGGGCGCAAAGGAGAGAAAGGAGTCCTTGTATTCACAAGCCTCGAAAATAATAGTATCTCCCTGTCCTACGCGTAATCCTCCGTTTATGGAAGGAAGGTCTGCGCCTATCATAATGGTGGGGTCAAGCCCTGCCGCAAGAAATATTTCGGATATCATACCTGAAGTGGTAGACTTGCCGTGAGTGCCCGAAATTCCTATTCTGTTTTCATAGCATTTCATAAGCTCGCCGAGGAAAGGCGCCCTTACAACAGTAAGAATGCCTTCATTTCTTGCCTTTACAAGAAGGGGGAAGTCCTCTTTTATGGCGGCGGTATATACTACGGCGCCAACGTTTTCAAGGCTTGGCATCTCATCGCCGTAACAAACGTCAATTCCCGCTTTCTCCACAAGAGAGGTGTAAGGACCAACTTTTGCATCATAGCCTTTTACGGAATACCCCATGCTTTTAAGCATTAAAGCAATGGAAGACATACTTACTCCGCCGATGCCAAGAATTACACAAATTTTATTATTTATATAATTGTTATATAAAAATTTACATTTTGTTAACATCTTTATGCCTTTCTTGTGGTAATATTCAATATATAATTAATTTATTTTGGTAAAAAATTATTAAAAATGTACAAACAGAAAAGGAGCCAAAGTATTATGAAGATCACAGACATCAAAATCAGAAAGACGTTCGATGAGGGTCCTCTTAAGGCGGTAGTATCGCTTACTTTCGATGCTCAACTGGCAGTACACGACATCAAGGTAATTTACGCTAATGACAGATATTTCATTGTAATGCCAAGTCGCAAGAATTCGGATGGAACTTACCGCGACATTGCACATCCTATCAACGCGGAATTCAGAACAGAGATTGAGGAAGCTGTTCTTGCTGCTTACAGAGAAGAGTTGGCAAATGCGGAAAATGCCGAAGCAACAGAAGAATAACTGATAAATTGGGAGAGGTCACTCTCCCAATTTTATTCAAAAAGTCGGGAGATATTCTCCCGACTTTTTCTTTGGTGAGAACAGTGTACAAGATATTTTAACACTTATTCTCAAAAATGTCTATAGTTTTTTTATACGCTTTGAGCAGGATGAACCTCCGAAGACCAAATTATGTGTCTTGGACAAACCTCGAAGCATTTACCGCAGGAAGTACAAAGTGAATAGTCTATTTTTGCAAGATTGTTTTCCACTTTAATTGCACCGCTTTCACAGTTCTTTTCGCATATTTTGCATCCAATGCATCCCACGTCGCACCAAGTTTTTGTGGAAGCACCCTTTTCGGTACACTTACAGCCAACCCAGTATTTTGCCTCAAAAGGAATGAGTGATATGAGCCCCTTGGGACAAGCAGAAACGCATGCACCGCAAGCCTGACACTTTGTATAGTCCACTGCCGCAGTACCGTTTATTATTTTTATTGCATCGAATTTACAAGCATCAACACAGCTTCCGAACCCCATACATCCATTGGGGCAAAGCTTATTTCCGCCTGCAAGTCTTACGGCAGAAATACAGTCCTGTATACCCTCGTACTCGTATTTAAGCTTTGCATGGTCACGAGTGCCGCTACACATTACCTGTGCTCGCATTCTTACCTGTACTTCCGGCTTGATACCCATAATATCCGAAATCTTTGAAATAGCTTCTTTCGATGCTACCGCACACTTTGTAGGGCTTACTTTGCCACTTGCTACCGCGGTAGCAAAAGCAGCACATCCGGCAAAACCGCATCCGCCGCAATTTGCTTGGGGGAGAGTATCCGAAATTTCTTCTATTCTTGGGTCTTCTTTTACCTTCATAAACTTTGCGGCAAGAGAAAGCGCTATACCGAGAGCACCACCTATAACGAGGAACCACACTACCGCAAGGAGAATATTTATAATGCTATCCATTTTATTTAAAACCTCCTTAAAGGTTTATTCCCGCAAAGCCCGAGAAAGCCATCGCTATAAGACCTGCCGACACCAAAAGAATGGGAACTCCCTTGAAAGCGGCGGGAGGAGTAGCGAATCTGAGCCTTTCACGAACACCTGCGAAAATGAGAAGGGCAACGGTGAAGCCTATTGCCGCAGACAGACCGAAAACAACAGACTCAAGGAAGCTGAATCCGTTCTGCACGTTGAGAAGTGCTGCACCAAGTACCGCACAGTTTGTTGTTATCAGGGGAAGGTAGATGCCAAGCGCCTGATAAAGAGCAGGCACGAATTTTTTGAGGAACATCTCTATTATCTGAACAAGCGCCGCAATAATGAGGATGAAGGCGATGGTCTTTATGTATTCAAGCCCCGAAGGCACGAGTACGTACTCGTAAACAAGCCAGGTGAGTGCAGACGAAACCGTCATAACGAACATTACTGCAAGACCCATGCCTGTTGCCGTTGAAGGCTTTTCGGAAACGCCGAGGAAAGGGCATATGCCAAGGAAGCGTGAGAAGATAAAGTTTTCTGTAATTATTGCCGCAAAGGCAATGAGAAGTATTTCCTTCATATTACTTTACCTCCTTTTTCTTTTTTTATAACTGCAAGTATCTTATTCATTGCCGCAACAACGAATGCAAGTGTAAAGAAAGCACCAGCCGACATAATAAAGATAAGAGCAGGCTCGTAGGATGTGGGAAGCACTCTAAAGCCAAGAAGCGTTCCCGAGCCAATGACCTCACGTATTGCAGAAACAATAACAAGAGCCATTGTGAAGCCTCCTCCCATTGCAACGCCGTCAAGAGCAGCAAAAAGTGGAGAATTCTTGGAGGCAAAGGATTCTGCTCTTGAAAGAATGATACAGTTTACGACGATAAGGGGAATGAATACGCCAAGTGATTTATTTACTTCGGGCAAGAATGCCTTGATGAGAAGCTCTATTGCCGTAACGAAGCCCGAAATCACAACAATGTAAGATGCGATTCTAACTTCACCGGGAATCAACCTTCGAAGAAGAGAAATAAATACGTTTGAGCATATAAGCACCGCCGTGGTGGAAAGACCCATTGCAATGCCGTTTGAAACCGAAGTGGTTACCGCAAGAGTAGCACAGGTTCCGAGAAGCTGAACGAGAATGGGGTTTTTATCAAAAAGACCGTCGGTAAATATCTTTTTAATTTTCGACATGGCTTTGACCCCCTTCTATTACTTTTTCTATTGTGAGAGCGGCATCGTAAATTCCGTGTCTTACCGCCTTTGAGCTGATGGTAGCACCCGTAATGGTATCAACCTTTTCCGCCTCAGCAGAGGTAAGAGAAGCATATTTTTCAAGATAAGTGTCCTCTGTGGCTCTTGTGCCTACTGCGGGTGTTTCTGCAGTTGAAAGGCAGAAGGCTCGAAGCACCTTGCCTTCAAGGTCTAAACCCACGATAAGTGCAATTTCTCCTTTGAATCCTATAGGAGAAACGTCGGCGTAGTGACCGATAACGTTTCCGTTTTTGTCCTTTACTGCGCCTGCTTCGTTTACGCAGTCTGTGTAATAGGACTTATCAAAAATCACAAACGAATCTGCGTCGGGGAAAATTTTAAGTATAGCTTCTTCCTTCTCCTTGAGGGCGTTTTGTGCAATCCTGTCTTCGGTCACCGCATTGATAAAAGCAAGAAGAAAAGCAATAACCACACAAATTATTGTAAGAGGGAGAGCGGGCTTTAAAAATTTAAGCTTTTGCATGCTTTTTACCTCCTCCGAACTTAGTGGGCTTTGTTCCGCGGTCAAGATACCATACGAAAAGATTCATAATAACTATAGCAAAGGAAACGCCCTCGGGATATCCTCCGAAGATTCTGATAAATACCGTGAGGAATCCACAACCTATACCGTAAATTATTCTGCCCTTCGGTGTTACGGGTGAGGTAACGTAGTCGGTAGCCATAAAAACGGCACCCAGCATAAGTCCTCCGCTGAAAAGCTCGGAGAGCACAAAGGGAATTTTGTCAAGCGCGGGAGGCGCACAAAGAAAAGCAAGTACTCCGACTGTTGATATAAAGGAAACGGGAATGTGCCAGGTAATGACGCGACGAACCAGGAGATAAAGACCGCCTGCAAGAATGAGAAGCGCCGATATCTCGCCGATACAACCCGACATATTACCTATGAATAAGTCAGAAATTCTCTTGTCGGTCATCTGACCGGATTTGAGAATTGTAAGAGTGGTAGCGGATGAAATGGCATCAACCTTCCCAAAAAGAGGAAGACGGTTGAGGGCTTCACTGTAAGCCGTCATATGAGAGGGCCAGGAAGCAAAGAGGAATATACGCGCCGCAAGCACGGGATTCATAAAGTTTTTGCCGATTCCTCCGAAAAGTCCTTTTACCACCACCATCGCGAAAATACCGCCAACGGCAGGAAGCCAAAGTGGAGCGGTGGCAGGAAGGTTGTAGGCGAGAAGCAGACCGCTGACGATTGCCGAAAGGTCACCTACAGGGGAAGGCTTTTTTATAATAAGATTGAAAATATATTCCGAAAGTACACAGCTTATGACAGATACTGCAGTTACTGTAAGCACTCTCAGTCCGAAAATATATGTACCCCATACAAGCAGAGGAATGAGAGCGATGATAACGTCACTCATAAGCACCTTTGTGGTGTCCTCGTGTCTTATGTGAGGGGATGCGGAAACCTTTAGAAGACCCATAAATTTTTCTCCTTTATTTTTTGAGTTTGCCCTTAGCAGTTCTTATGTATTGAACGATAGGAACGTTTCCCGGACACTGGTAAGTACAACAACCGCATTCAACACAGCTTAAGACGTCAAATTCACGGCACGCCTCGTAGTCACCGAGCTTTGCAAAGGAAGCAAGATAGAGAGGCATAAGATGCATAGGGCAAGAGCCTACACACTTACCGCAGTGTATGCAGCTTTCAGCGCGGCTTTTCTTCTTATTCTTTTTAAGACAGAGAACGGACGCCGTGCCCTTTACTACGGGAGCTCTTTCGTCCCATTGAGCCATACCCATCATGGGACCGCCACTGATTATCTTTTCTATTTCTCCTGTGTATCCTCCGCAGTAAGTAATTATATCCGAAACGGAGGTACCTATAGGAACAAGAAGGTTTTTGGGCTCTGCCACACAGTCGCCTGTCACGGTAATGATTCTGTTTATTACAGGAAGCCCGTCCGAAAAGGCGTGCCATATTGCCGCACAGGTTTCGGCGTTGAGAACGATTCTGCCTACGTCGGCAGGAAGCTTGCCGGTGGGGATTTCGATTTTATCTATAGCGTAAATGAGCTGTCTTTCGTCACCCTGAGGATATTTGGTTTTAACTACCTTTACGGAAATACCGCCGTCACCCGAAAGGAGATTTTGAAGAACGCTTATAGCATCCTTTTTGTTGTCCTCTACTGCAATATTGCATTCCTTCAGTCCCAAAGCGTGCATAACGATTCTGATGCCGTTTATTATTTCCTCGGGCTTTTCAAGCATAAGGCGGTGATTCGCCGTAATGTAAGGCTCACACTCCGAGCAGTTTACGATAAGCTTCGTGACCTTATCCTTAGCCGTGAAGATTTTGAAATGGGTAGGGAAGGCGGCGCCACCCATTCCCGCAACACCTGCATTCTTTATTATTTCAACTATTTCCTCAAATGTATGCTCTTCCAGGGGCTTCAAGTTTTTTACTATATCCGGAGAGAGCTCGGAGTTATAATCATTTTCTATTTCAACGTGTACGACCTTTTGTCCTGCGGCACCTACTCTGTCAACGATTCCGGTAACCGTTCCCGAAATACTGGCGTGAACGGGACACACGAGTCCTCCCTCTGCCATACCTATAAGCTGACCCTTGAAAACCTTGTCTCCTTTTTTAACAAGGGGAGTACAGGGGGCACCTATATGCTGAGACATAGCGATGGATACCGTTGCAGGCTCGGGAATTATTTCAATAGGGCGTTTAGCGGTTAATTTATTCTCTTCCGGATGAAGTCCGCCTTTAAAGGTTAAAGACATAATTTTGCCCTCCTTCTTTCATTTGTGTATATTTTAGCACTTTTCTTCGAAGTTTGCAACACCTAAGACAATGTTTTTTCGGATTTTTTTATATTTGTTCAAAAAGTTCAATAGATTGATAATTTTTTAACAAGCCAAAACTTAAAAAGTCCCTGTATATAAGGATAAAACCAATATGCAAAAAAATACAGTAAAAAAATTAACACAAAATCGTAAACGCTTACACTGTAAACTTTTTTAGGTGATTTTTAAGAATTTGACAATTGAATAAAATTACAATAAATTGTATAATTATGCACAAAAAACATTACATAAAACAGAAAATTTATTCACCCTTTTCGGGTAAAAATGCATAAAAAATATTTTTTTTGCAAAAAAAGGTTGATTTTTTTAGATAATGTTGTATAATCTTCGTATCTACATTATATTTTTTAAGGAGAAAACAAAACCATGAAAAAGTTTCTTTCAGTAGTTCTTGCTATCTCTATGCTCATGATGTCATTCGCACTTGTAGCATGTAACGAGACAGCAGAAGAAAACAACAACGAAGTAGAAAACGTTGAAACACCCGAAGCTAACGAAACCCCCGAAGTAGTTGAAAAGCCTGTTATCAAGATGGCTACCAACGCTTACTTCCAGCCCTATGAGTACTATCAGGATGGCGTAATCGTAGGTATCGATGCTGAGATCGCAGCAGCTATCGCTGAATATCTCGGTATGACTCTTGAAATTCAGGATATGGAATTCGACACAATCATCACCGCTGTTAAGGAAGGCGCTGTTGATTTCGGTATGGCAGGTATGACAGTTACCGAAGACAGACTTCTTGAGATCAACTTCACAAACAGCTACGCTACAGGCGTACAGTCCATCATCGTTCCCGAAGCTTCCGCTATCGCTACAGTTGACGACCTCTATGCAGATGGTGCTACCTACAAGGTAGGCGTTCAGCAGGGTACAACAGGTGATATCTACGCTACAGGCGATTTCGGTGCAGAAAGAGTTACCGCATACAGCAACGGCAACGAAGCGGTTATCGCACTTGTAGGCGGCGACCTTGATTGCGTTATCATCGACAACGAGCCCGCTAAGGCACTTGTTGCAGCAAACGAAGGTCTCAAGATTCTTGAAACTTCCTACGCTGACGAGGACTATGCTATCTGCGTTAACAAGGAAAACACAGAGCTTCTTGACAGACTCAACGAGGCAATTCTCGCACTTACCGAAAACGGCAAGATTGCAGAAATCGTTGCTAAGTACATCAAGTAATCTTTTAAACACAAACATTTAAGATAATGCAGAAAAATAGGAACGTCTTGAGCTTTCCTATTTTTTTGCGTTAATAAGGAAGGCAAATCCAGATGATTAAAAACAAACACCTGCGCGCCCTTGTGGCAGTTCTTGCAGTAATAGCTATTGTATTAGCAGCTTTTTCTGTAGCTATATTTATTGAAAAGCAGAACAACAAGGCGGAAACAGAAATAACTATTGAAGAAGCGCAAAAGATAGTTGACGAAGAATTTGCAAACCTTCCCAACAATATAGCGCCTTGTTCAAAATATGTTGCCGAAAATACCACTATCAAGGTAAACGAAATAGAGTATGGCTTTGAAAAGAATATTATCCTCAAGTGTCATTATGAGACCGTTGATATACTCACTCCCGTCAAGGATAATATCAACGAGCTTTTGAACATCGATCTTACCGACCCCGTAACAGGTAAGACGAAGAATGCTACCGCTATCCTTCTTGAGATAAGACCGAAGCTTCTCGCTCTCGTTGAAGAATCCGAAAGGCTTTCGGGAGAGGTGGAAATGTCTCTTTACGAGACAGAGGATAAGGGACTGACTCTTTACCTTGATGACGCTATGGTAGACAAGGTGCTTGGCGGTATCGTTTCGGCAAAGAAGTTTGTTAACGGCGTAAAGGAAATAACCGTTAACGGCGAAACTGTGGATATTTCCAACAGAACTTCCCTTCGTAACGGTTGTATCGACTGCTTCAAGCTCAAGAATTACGATTCTAAGAAGCCCGATACCTCGTCACCTATTCTCCGCGCCTATAACGATTTTAAGGATGAGTTCTACCGCAACTTTATAGAGGAAAACCGTTGGACCTATCTTGCAAAGGGTCTTGGTACTACTCTGTCGATTACGGCGCTTTCTCTCCTTCTCGGACTTGTTATCGGCTTTATTGTTGCTATAGTGAGATGTACCTATCAGAAGACGGGAAAAATGAAGCTTCTTGATACAGTATTCCGCCTTTATCTTACCATAATGCGCGGAACACCCGTTATGATTCAGCTTCTCATTATATACTTTGTAGTACTTCTCCCTGCGGGAGTTGAAAAGTTTACGGCGGCAGTGCTTTGCTTTGGTATAAATTCAGGTGCCTACGTTGCGGAAATCGTCCGCGGAGGAATCATGTCCATTGACGACGGTCAGCTTGAAGCAGGCAGAAGCCTTGGCTTCAACTACGTTGCAACCATGTGGTACATTATAATCCCTCAGGCTATAAAGGCGGTTCTTCCCGCTCTGGCGAACGAATTTATCGCACTTCTCAAGGAAACCTCCGTTGCGTTCTACATAGGCGTTGCAGACCTTACACGTGGCGGTCTTAAGATAAGAAGTATAACATACAGTAACTTTATGCCCCTTATTGCAATAGCGGTTATATATCTTGTACTTGTACTCGGTCTTTCTTATCTTGTATCCCTTCTCGAAAGGAGGCTTCGTCGCAGTGATAGAGGTTAAAAATCTTGTCAAAAGCTTTGGAAAAGAAAACGAAATAAAGGTTCTTCGCGGAATCGACATAAAAATCGAAAAAGGTGAAAAGGTAGTAGTAATAGGTCCGTCGGGCGGCGGCAAGAGCACCTTCCTTCGATGCCTTAATATGCTTGAGGTTCCCACCGACGGAGAAATATGGTTTGACGGCAAAAAAATCTCTCACAAGGGCAGAGAGATAAATAAGATAAGACAGAAGATGGGAATGGTTTTCCAGCACTTCAACTTATTTCCCCACAAAACCATAATGGAAAATATCACCCTTGCCCCCATAAAGCTTGGTCTTATGTCTAAGGCGGAAGCCGAGAAAAAGGCAATTGAGCTTCTTGAAAGAATAGGTCTTTCGGATAAAGCTGCGGCTTATCCTTCACAGCTTTCGGGCGGACAGAAGCAGAGAGTTGCCATAGTTCGCGCTCTTGCAATGTCGCCTGACGTGCTTCTCTTTGACGAGCCCACGTCAGCCCTTGACCCCGAAATGGTAGGGGAGGTTCTTGAGCTTATGAAGGAGCTTGCAGAGGAAGGAATGACAATGATCGTTGTAACACACGAAATGGGCTTTGCAAAGGAAGTGGGCTCGAGAGTCCTCTTTATCGATGCAGGTCAGATTGCCGAGGAGGGAACTCCCGAGGAATTCTTCGGAAACCCCAAGAATCCGAGACTCCGCGATTTCCTTTCAAAGGTGCTTTAATATGTCATTTTTTTCAAGAATGTTTGAGCCAAAGCCGGGAAGCCGTGCCTATAATCTGAAGATGGCTGAAAAGTTCAATAATCTCATTATAGAATCGGTGACCGAACGAATAGACAACGAAGAGATACTTGTAGGAAAAAGTGGCTCTATTTCCATAAAGGACAAAACCTTTATAATATGCTGCGACGGGAAGGTCGTTTTTCACGGAAATGCCGAGGAGATAACCGTAGCCGAGCTTATGAGCCGTAACGGAATTATCATATCGGGCTATGACGATGAAAAGGGCACCGAGAGAACCGTCGTTGCGCACTTTTCTTATTACAGAAAACTGGAGAATAATTAGTTTATGGAAAATCTTAACCGCGACCTTATCGATTTTATAAACGACTCTCCCACACCATTCCACGTGGTAAGAAACGTTAAAATGCGTCTTATCGAGGACGGATATACCGAGCTTTTTGAGAATGAAAAGTGGAGCTTACAAAAGGCAGGAGCCTACTTTGTCACAAAAGGCGATGCATCTGTTATTGCTTTCAGAGTGCCGGATTCGGGCTTTGACGGATTTCAGATTGTGGCAGCCCATACCGACAGTCCCACATTTAAGCTCGCGCCCTCCTTTGAGCTGTCGGGTGACTATCTGAGGCTTTCTGTTGAAAAATACGGCGGTCCCGTGCTTGCATCCTGGCTTGACAGACCTCTCGGTATTGCGGGAAGAATTGTAGTGAGAGAAGGCAAAAGACTTGTTTCAAAGCTTGTGGACAGTGAAAAGGATATAGCGCTTATACCATCCTGCCCGCCTCATCTTATGCAGAATCCCGACTATAAGCTTTCGCTCAAGGTCGATATGCCTGCACTTGCGGGTGAGAGAGATAGCGCAGAGAAGCTTATGTCACTTCTTGCAGACAGAGCAGGAGTTGAAAAGGAGAACGTAGTTTCTCACGACCTTTACCTTGTAAACCGTGAAAAGGGAAGAGTATGGGGAATATCCGATGAGTTTTTGTCGGCACCCAAGCTTGACGACCTTCAATGTGTATTTTCCTCTCTTTCGGGCTTTCTTTTGTCCGATGACGAGGTAAATATGCCCGTTCTTGCACTCTTTAACAGCGAAGAGGTGGGAAGCGGTACGGCAGAGGGCGCAGGGTCAACGTTTCTGTCCGATACACTTTACCGTATATCCCTTTGCCTTGGCGGTAATAGCGAAGATTATCTACGACTTATTGCAAACTCTTTTCTTGTATCCGCTGACAATGCACACGGAGTGCACCCCAACCACCCCGAGCTTTTCCACGAGAACAATAAAACGCTTCTCAACTCCGGCATTGTGATAAAAAGAAACTCACAGATGCGATATATAACAGACGGTGAAGGTGAGGCGGTATTCCGCGAGATATGCAGAATGTGCGACGTTCCTGTAGGTGGTTATATAAACCGTCCCGATATTGCAGGAGGCTCAACTCTCGGTCATATCGCAATATCGAACATACCCGTCACAGGAGTGGATATAGGACTCCCAGAACTTGCTATGCACTCGTCCTATGAGACGGCAGGTGCAAGGGATACCGAATATGCGGTACGCGCCTTTGAAGCATTCTTCTCTGCTCATATAAGAAGGATTGGAAATGATTTTATAGTTGAATAGAAAAAGTAAAGTGAAGACAGAGTCTTCACTTTACTTTTTATGATACTTTTGACAAAGGTTTTATTCGTTATTGGATTTTTATAACTTAAAGCGGATAAATGGAGTTTTTAGTTGCGGTGTCACCCATTTATCTGCAGACTTTTTCTACTTTTATCATATTTGTATTACCGGGCGCTCCGCCTATCTGTCCGCCTGTCATAACAACGTTGTCGTCCTTTTCAAGTCTGAAAACCCTCTTTGCTTCGTTAAGAGCCTCGTAAAAGACAATATCAATAGCGGGATATTCTTGTGTAAGCACAGGAGTAACGCCCCAGCTCATATTGAGCTGTCTGTATGCCTTTTCGTTTGTGGTAAGTCCCAAAATATCCGCAGGACATCTGAATCGGCTTACCATTCGCGCGGTGCGTCCCGAAATGGAGTTTACAACAATACACTTTGCCTGAACGTCTATCGCCATAGCACAAACCGAGTGTGAGATAGCGTCAAGATTATTCTTTATTTCGTATTTCGTTGTGGCAAACCAGTGCTTGTAGTCTATATGCTTTTCGGTGAATTCTGCAATTTCAGCCATATTTTTTACCGCTTCGGCAGGATATTTTCCGGTGGCGGTCTCACCCGACAGCATTATTGCGGAAGACCCGTCGTAAACGGCGTTTGCTACGTCGGAGATTTCTGCTCTTGTTGGTCTTGCATTATGTATCATCGACTCAAGCATCTCTGTCGCCGTAATAACTCTTTTTCCGAGAAGACGGCATTTGCTTATGAGAAACTTCTGTACAGTGGGCACTTCAACGAAGGGAATCTCAACGCCAAGGTCGCCTCTTGCGACCATTATTCCGTCGGCGACCTCGCATATTTCGTCGATGTTGTCAACGCCTGCGCGGTTTTCAATCTTCGCGATGATGCTAATGTCCTTACCGCCGTTTTCGTCAAGAAAATTTCTGATATCAAGAGCATCTTTTTTTGAAGATACGAACGATGCCGCAACAAAATCTATATCGTTTTCTATTCCGAAAAGGAGGTCTTCCTTGTCCTGTACGCTCAGATAGTCGTGCTTGAGCACCTTGTTCGGGAAGTTCATACTCTTTCTGTCGGATATTTCGCCACCTACCGTTACTGTACAATGAACCTCGGTATCCTCTATTTCATCAACTGAAAACTGAACCAGTCCGTTGTTTACCATAATGATGTCACCCACCGACAAGTCCTCTGTCAGATGCTCATAATTCACCGCTACGATAGTTTCGTTTCCTATTGTATCTCTTGTTGTGAAGGTGAAACGGTCACCCTCGGTAACGTTTATTTTTTTATTCTCAAAGGTCTTTATTCTGTATTCGGGACCCTTTGTGTCAAGCATTATCGCAATGGGGAGTGAAACCTTTTCACGTACTGCTTTTATAAGGTCAATGACTTTTTTGTGTTCCTCGTGAGTTGAATGAGAGAAATTCAGTCTTGCAACGTTCATTCCGTTCTTACACATTCTTGTAAGTACCGATTCGTTTGCAGATGCAGGTCCTATGGTGCATATTATTTTTGTCTTACGCATTATCTTACTCCGTTCTTATGTAAATTCACAAACATTTCCCTATTGTACTCTATATTAACACAATTTTCCATTAAAATCAATACACTTTTAAAAATTAATATTTTCACTCTTGACATTATTTTACTAAAGTTTTAACATTATATAGATGGGAGGTGACAGAATGAAGAAACGAAATAAAATCACAAAAGTGTACAAGCAGAAAATAGGACGTCTTGTTTTTTCAAGACTTGGAATAATCACCCTTCTCTTTCTCTTTCAGCTTGTTATTCTGTTCTTTTCCTTCTATGTTTTTGAAGGCTTTCTACCTCAGATTTGGGGAGGAAACGCTATTCTCATAACCGCCGCCGTATTCTATTTGGTAAACTGCCCCATGAATCCAACGGCGAAAATCACCTGGCTCGTTCTTATTATGGCACTACCCATTTTCGGCTGTCTTCTTTTTGGCTTTACAAGAAGTGATTTCGGACACAGGGCGTTGAAGGAAAGATTTGACACACTCTCCCGCCGAAATATGACGGCAATTCCGAGAAACACACACGTTGTGAAAAAAATCGAAAAAATTGACAAGGGGATAGCATCTCTGTCAAATTACCTTCTGTCGCGAGGTGCAAATCCACCTTATGAAAATACCGAAACGGCGTATTTATCTTCAGGCGAGGAGAAGCTTGAGGCGCTGATAGAGGAGCTTGAAAAGGCAGAGCGTTTCATCTTCCTCGAATACTTCATAATTGCAGAAGGAGAAATGTGGGGGAAGGTCCTTGAAATCCTTGAAAGGAAGGTAAGGGAAGGTGTAGAGGTAAGAGTCCTTTACGATGGTACCTGTGAGTTTTCAAAGCTTCCTCACTCATACCCGAAGGAGCTTCGCCGAAAGGGTATAAAGTGTAAAATGTTCGCTCCTATAACGCCTTTTCTTTCTACCCACTACAACTATCGCGACCACAGAAAAATTCTCGTTATTGACGGCAAGGTGGCGTTCAACGGTGGCATAAACCTTGCGGACGAGTATATAAACGTAGGTTCAAGATTCGGTCACTGGAAGGACTGTGCCGTGAAAATTCGAGGAGACGCTGTAAAAAGCTTTACGCTCATGTTTCTTCAGATGTGGGAGCTTGATGCCAAGGCTGAAAGCTACGAGCCGTAC
The DNA here is from genome assembly GCA_045594565.1 of Eubacteriales bacterium. Classification (GTDB taxonomy): domain Bacteria; phylum Bacillota; class Clostridia; order Oscillospirales; family SIG627; genus RGIG6353. Next base: position 11,994 of record JAZNYT010000114.1, on the reverse strand, counting down.
CTTAAGGTAAAGAACGGCGCGTCAGAGCATCGAGGCTTTATAATACCTTTTTCAGACTCTCCCGTTGACGGTGATAAAATAGGGGAGAGGATATACATGGATATTTTGAGCCGTGCCACCTCTCACGTTTATATAATGACCCCTTATCTCATCCTTGATTCCGAAATGGAAACGGCTATTAAATTTGCCGCCGAAAGAGGCGTTTCGGTGAATATAATTCTCCCCGGAATTCCCGACAAAAAAGGCGCGTGGGCACTTGCTAAAACCCATTATAAATCGCTCATTTCCTCTGGTGTAAATATATTTGAGTACACCTCGGGCTTTGTTCATGCAAAGGTGTTCTCGGCAGACTCAAGGGAGGCGGTGGTTGGCACTATAAACCTCGACTACCGAAGCCTTTACCACCATTTTGAATGTGCAACCTATATGGCGTATACCGACTCCATTTCGGACATTGATGCAGATTTTAAGAAAACGCTTAAAAAATGTCGGAGAATTACACTTAAAACCATAAAAAAAGAAAAGCTTATTATCAAGATAAGAGGGTATATTCTCAAAATTATAGCTCCTCTTATGTAAAATTCGGAACCCTACTAATTTCACAATTTATGGACGTAACAATTAGATGACGTAGCACAAATTAGTATATGGAGGAAAACAATGAAACGTATAAATGCTATTATTGTTTTTTATTTAGCTTTGATAACAGTTTTTTGTGTAAAATCAAATAATACAAATTTATTTGCAGATGGCAATGAAAGCAGTACTCCACTAACAAAACAACTTATTGATACAGAAAGTATTTTCGAAGAAATTGAACTCAACACAAAAAATCATCTTCAAGCAAATAATATTAATTACTCAGCGGTTGATATTGTTGATAAGGTTCTAAAAATTGAATTGATATCTAATGGAACTAATTATTCCACCGTAGATGATGTGAAAAGCTTAATGCTGTTGCATGAATTGACACGAGGAAATAATACTTATAAAGATGTGAGCAATATTGAAACAACGATAAAGAATGGCAAGGGGGAGATGTTGGCATATCAATTTTCAAAATGTTTTAATCACGAAGAAGGCATATTGAAAACTAAAAACGTTTTAGAAGCCACTGTAAAAAGCAGTGGAGAAATAAATTCCACTATTTTTGAAATAATTGAAAAAAATATTGACGAAAACGTTTATTATTTATCAAATAAAAGTGAGGAAAACGAAGCTTTTGTAACAGCAGGAAATAAGCTTGAAATTAAATTGAATCAAAAATATTCCAATTTGTCTGAGTATTATGACATGGAAAAGCTGTATTACAAATTTGCTGAATTTTATGATGAAACGGGATTATATCCACTAATTGAGATAACTTTACTGGATGAAAATGATAATATTGTGTTATTTATTACTGCTGATTACGAATATGGAGTTTACAAATCTTGGATAAGCCCGTGCCTCGAACATGAATTTTTGGAAACTCACGGTCCCAAGTCATGAAATAATAAGCTTTATGTGCGAAAGGAAACCATTACCCTTTACGTTGTGAATTTGTGATATTCTGAGACGGGCAAGCAATATTTTTTTGCTTGTCCGTTTTCAACTGTATTTATCCTTGAAAATAGTGTAAAAATGTGATAATATTAATTAAAATATTTTATTGAAGACATGGGGGATTTAATGAAAAAAATATATGCTTTTGTGATGACAGTAGTAACTCTTATTGCTTTAATTCTATCTTCCTGCTCGTCGGGATATACATTTACCGAAAACGAGGACAAGACGCTCACCCGCTCGGACGGTGCCGTGTACTATCCACTTGAAAACTCGCACAGATATTCACACCTCGGTAAGACTGCAAAGGCAGATGATGCACTCATTTTGGAAAATGACAGCATCGTCCTTGCAGGCGAAACCTACTACGTAACCGAGGAATATAAAAGCCTTGACGTGCTTTTTGAGGAATGCACAGAGTACTTTTTTGTACCCCTCAAAGAGCTTGACGACGGCAGAGTTACCGAAAACGCCATAAACAAAGCGGATAAGCTTAAAGGGACTGATGCCGAGGACTTTTCCTTCTACGTTTTCTACGGCAGAGAGCCGAAGGAGCTGGGGTATGAGAAGGGAGTTCATCAGGGCGAAATCTGCGCGTTATTCGAAACAGACCTGCCTCTTGTGTCATCATACCCTGTTTACAAATGGTCGGAAAGCGTGTATTCCGTTGAAATTGACGGCGTGCAGTATACACTTGAGGATAAATGGGCGAAGAAAATAGGAATTATCGATTGACTTTATAAATTTTTTATGATAATATATAATTTATGAAAAAAACCTATAATTCTTTTGGAGGATATATAGATGTACAATAAGGTTCCGACGAATATGAACTTCGTCGAGAGAGAAAAGAACGTTGAAAAATTCTGGAAGGAAAACAGAATTTTTGAAAAGTCCATGGAATCTGCCGACAAGACACGTCCATACGTGTTCTACGACGGACCTCCCACGGCAAACGGTAAGCCTCATATCGGTCACGTGCTTACCCGTGTTATTAAGGATATGATTCCCCGTCACCGTACTATGAAGGGTAAATTTGTACACCGTAAGGCGGGATGGGATACTCACGGACTTCCCGTTGAGCTTGAGGTTGAAAAGCTTCTCGGTCTTGACGGCAAGGAGCAGATCGAAGAATACGGTCTTGACCCCTTCATCGGCAAGTGTAAGGAAAGCGTTTGGAAATATAAGGGAATGTGGGAGGACTTCTCCTCCACCGTCGGCTTCTGGGCTGATATGAATAACCCTTACGTAACCTACGAAAACAGCTTCATCGAGTCTGAATGGTGGGCACTTAAAAAGATTTGGGAAAAAGGACTCCTTTATCAGGGCTTTAAGATTGTACCCTATTGTCCCAGATGTGGTACTCCTCTTTCCTCGCACGAGGTAGCACAGGGCTACAAGGACGTAAAGGAACGCTCCGCCGTTGCCAAGTTCCCCGTTCGCGGTGAAGACAAGGTGTTTATCCTTGCTTGGACAACTACCCCTTGGACTCTTCCCTCAAACGTAGCACTTTGCGTTAACCCCGATGAAACCTACGTAAAGCTTGAAACAGAGGGTGAAACCTACTATATGGCAGAGGCGCTTGTTTCCTCTGTTATAAAGACCGAGTATACTATCCTCGAGAAATACAAGGGTACTGACCTTGAAGGACTCGAGTACGTTCCCCTTTACGATATGAAGCCGAATAAGAAGGCTTACTACGTTGTTTGTGACCGCTACGTTACTCTTACCGACGGTACAGGTATCGTTCATATCGCACCTGCATTCGGTGAAGACGACTACAACGTTGGAAGAAAATATGACCTTCCTTTCGTGCAGACGGTAGACGCAAAGGGCGAAATGACTGCAAACACTCCCTTCGGCGGAATGTTCTGCAAGGATGCTGACAAGGAAGTACTTAAGGACTTAAATACAAGAGGACTTCTTTTCGAGGCACCCAACTACGAGCATAGCTATCCTTTCTGCTGGCGTTGCGATACACCTCTCATCTACTATGCACGTGAGAGCTGGTATATCAAGATGACCGACGTTAAGGAAGACCTTATAAGAAATAACAATACTATTAACTGGATTCCCGAAAGCATCGGTAAGGGAAGATTCGGCGACTGGCTTGAAAACGTGCAGGATTGGGCAATAAGCCGTAACAGATACTGGGGAACACCCCTCAACATCTGGACCTGTGAATGCGGACATCAGCACGCTATCGGCTCTATCGAGGAGCTTAAGTCTATGTCCGATAACTGTCCCGACGATATCGAGCTTCACCGTCCTTACGTTGACGCCGTTACTATCAAGTGCGAGAAGTGCGGAAAGCAGATGAAGAGAGTTCCCGAGGTTACCGACTGCTGGTTCGACTCGGGTGCAATGCCCTTCGCTCAGCATCACTATCCCTTTGAAAACAAGGAGCTCTTCGAGTCACAGTTCCCCGCAGACTTTATCTCGGAGGCTGTTGACCAGACAAGAGGTTGGTTCTATTCACTCCTTGCTATTTCGACTCTTATATTCAATAAGGCCCCCTATAAGAACGTAATCGTTCTCGGTCACGTTCAGGACGAAAACGGACAGAAGATGTCCAAGTCCAAGGGCAACGCCGTTGACCCCTTTGAAGCACTTCAGACCTACGGTGCAGATGCTATCCGTTGGTACTTCTATACAAACTCTGCACCCTGGCTTCCCAACCGTTTCCACGGTAAGGCGGTAATCGAAGGTCAGCGTAAGTTTATGGGTACTCTCTGGAATACCTACGCATTCTTCGTGCTTTATGCAAATATCGATGAGTTTGACGCAACGAAGTACGCTCTCGATTACGATAAGCTTACCCTTATGGATAAGTGGCTTCTTTCCAAGCTCAACACAATGGTTGGCGAGGTGGACAGCTGCCTTGAAAACTACAAGATTCCCGAAGCCGCAAAGGCACTCGACAACTTCGTTGACGAGATGAGTAACTGGTACGTTCGCCGCTGCCGTGAAAGATACTGGGTTCAGGGTATGACCGATGATAAGATTGCGGCATATATGACACTTTACACAGCGCTTGTAACAGTTGCTAAGGCATCCGCTCCCATGATTCCCTTTATGGCAGAGGATATCTATCAGAACCTTGTACGTTCTATTGACAAGAACGCTCCCGAAAGCATTCACCTTTGTTCTTTCCCCGAGGTTAACGCTTCGATGATCGACAAGACTCTTGAGGCGAATATGGATGCAGTTCTTGATATCGTTGTAAACGGACGTGCCGCAAGAAACGGTGCAGTTATCAAGAACCGTCAGCCTATTTCAAAAATGTACGTTAAGTCCGACTTCGTACCCGACGTTCTTTATCACGATATTATCACAGAGGAGCTTAACGTTAAGAGCGTTGAATTTATCGACGATGCATCAGAGTACATTTCCTACTCCTTTAAGCCTCAGCTTAAGACGGTAGGTCCTAAGTACGGCAAGCATCTCGGAAAGATAAAGGAATACCTTGCAAGCGTTAACGGAAGCGAAGCAAAGGCAGAGCTTGACCGTAACGGCGTTATTGCACTTTCCTTCGACGGAGATGCGGTAGCACTTGCAGAGGAAGACCTTCTCATCGAGCTTAAGCAGAAGGAAGGCTTCTGGGCGGTTACCTATAAGGGAGTTACGGTTGTACTTGATACCACACTTACCCCCGAGCTTATCGAGGAGGGTAACGTGCGCGAGGTAATAAGCAAGATACAGACTATGCGTAAGGAAGCAGACTTCGACGTTATGGACCATATTACCGTATACGTATCGGGCAATAGCAAGATTTCCGACCTCATTCTCAGAAACAAGGAAGAAATATCCACCGACGTTCTTGCTGACGGAATTGCGGTTGACTCCGCTTGTGACGGCTACGAAAAGGAATGGGATATCAACGGAGAAAAGGTAACACTCGGAGTAAAGAAGATATAAAAGTTATGATGAGGGCTGTTTTTACAGCCCTCGTTTCAAAGGTATAAGTAAATGATAGGAATTGGAACTATAGTAAACGTTATAGCAGTACTCGCAGGAGGATTTGTGGGTCTTTTCATAAAGAAGGGGCTTAGTCCGAGAATTGAAGATATGATAATGAAGGTGCTTGGTCTTTCTACTATGTTTATAGGTGCATCGGGTGCTCTCGCGGGACTCCTCACGGTAAAGGACGGCGTTATTTCCACCAAAGGCACAATGCTTATGATATTCAGCCTCGTTATCGGCTCTGTGTTCGGTGAGCTTATAAGAATTGAGGACAGGCTTGAAACACTTGGCGAAAAGCTTAAAAGGAGCGTTAAGGCAGGAGAAAACGGAAGATTTGTAGAAGCTTTTGTTACCAACACTCTCGTTATCTGCGTTGGTGCTATGGCTATAATGGGGTCTTTACAGGACGGACTATCGGGTGACCCTACTACCCTTTTTGCAAAGTCCATTCTTGACGGCGTTATTGCAATAGTTTTTACCTCTACTCTCGGTGTGGGTGCTATGTTTGCGGTTATTCCTCTTGCTATTTATCAGGGCGGTATAACCCTACTTTCAAAGTTCATCGAGCCTTACCTTATAGGAAATATGGTGCCCGATATGAGCTATATCGGCTCTATTCTGATATTTGCTATCGGTATAAATCTTGCTTTCGGCAAAAAGTTTAAGGTAGGAAATATGCTTCCATCCATATTGATACCTGTTATTTATAACTTAATATTACAGATAAAAGCATAGGAAACTATGCTTTTTCTATTGCAAAGAGCTTGAAAATGTTGTATAATATATCATTAAAATAAAATTCTTGGAGGCAACATGGTAAATACTGTCTATACTGTTGCGATGAATGGCATTGAAGGCTTTGAGGTCGTTGTTGAATGTAATTCCGAAAGGGGACTTCCTGAGGTATCAGTTATCGGTCTCCCCGATACCTCTGTAAAAGAAGCGACAGACAGAATTCATTCTGTAACGACAAATAATTCTCTGCCCTACATAAAAAACAGAGTAACCTTTAACCTCGCCCCCGCAGATAAAAAGAAAACAGGCTCATCATACGACCTTGCTATGCTCGTTGCCCTTCTTAAGCATTCGGTGCTTGAAAATATTTTCACCGACGATGCGGTATTCATAGGAGAGCTTTCTCTCAAGGGAGAGCTTCGTCCCGTATCGGGTGCGCTTCCTATGTGCATCACAGCAAGAGAGTCGGGCAAGAAAAGAGTGTTTTTACCCTATGAGAACGCCGTTGAAGCCTCAATACTCAAGGATATCGAAATATATGGAGTAAAGCATATAGAACAGCTTATTTTGCACCTTAAAGGTAAAGAGCTTATAACGCCTACCCTATATAACGACGAGCTTGTAACGACTCGCACCTCGCCTCTTGTGGATTTTGCCGATATAAAAGGACAGGAAAAGGCAAAAAGAGCTATGGAGGTTGCGGCGGCGGGCGGTCACAACGTGCTCCTTATCGGCCCTCCCGGCTCGGGTAAGAGTATGCTTTCAAAGGCACTTGTGGGAATTCTTCCCGATATGACCTACGAGGAGATAATAGAGGCTACCAAAATCCATTCGGTAACAGGTGCTCTCAATGAGAAGACTCCCATAATAAATACTCGCCCCTTCCGTTCCCCTCATCACACAGCTTCACACGTGGGAATAGTCGGAGGAGGTCTCACTCCTCAGCCCGGTGAAGTGTCCCTTGCTCACAACGGAGTACTTTTCCTTGACGAGCTTACAGAGTTCAACAAGAAGACTCTTGAATCGCTCCGACAGCCTATAGAGGACGGAAGGATAACCGTTGCCCGTGCAAGCTATAAGCTGACCTATCCAAGCGATTTTATAATGGTCTGTGCCATGAATCCGTGTCCCTGCGGATATTTCGGAAGCGACTACAAGGAATGTACCTGTTCAAGAACTACGGTTAAAAAGTATCTTGATAAGATATCGGGTCCTCTCCTTGACAGAATTGATATACAGATTGAAGTACCTGCCGTAAAGTTCGATGAGATGAATGCACCCTCATCGTCTGAAACGTCCGAGGAAATAAGAAAGAGAATAAATGCAGCGCGAAGCTTTGCCGCTGCACGTAAAGCATCACTGGGTATTGACGAAAAATACGCCGACAAGAAGGAATACTGTGCATTCACTAGGGATGCGGAGGATCTTTTGAAGACGGCTTTTGAAAGACTTACTCTTTCGGCAAGAGGATATGACAGAATAGTCAAGGTTGCAAGAACCATTGCGGACCTCTCTCTTTCGGAGAGTGTGGAGAAGGCTCACGTGCTTGAAGCGGTGCAACTCAGGAGCATTGACAGAAAATATTTTAACTTTTTATAAAAAATAAAAAGGATTTTCGCCTTTTTTTGCGTATAAGTAATATAGAAGGATAAAATAAAGGAGGTGTATGATTTGGCTTTGCCGCAGGATTTTTTGCAAGAGCTTAAAGCAAGATGCAATATTGAAGACGTAATATCAAGCTACGTAACCCTTAAAAGAGCAGGGTCAAATCTGGTAGGATGCTGTCCATTTCACAGTGAACGCACTCCCTCCTTTACAGTTTTCAGAAATACCGAAAATTTTTATTGCTTCGGTTGCGGTGCCGGCGGAGACGTTATAACCTTTGTTATGAAGATGGAAAACGTTGACTATATGACCGCTATTGAGCACCTTGCCGCAAGGGCGGGACTTACGGTTCCCGACGACGGAAGAAACGTACCGAAAATTAACCGCGACAGATATTTTGAAATGAATAAGCTTGCGGCAAGATTTTTCTACGATTCGTTGATTGCACCCGAAAACAGAGAAGCCTTGAATTATATTACAGGCAGAGGACTCACCCCTGCCACCATAAAACGCTTCGGTATCGGTTACGCCGACACCTCATGGGACAGTCTCACGGGATATCTGATGTCCCAAGGCTTTGAAAAAGAAGAGCTTCGTCAGGGCTTTCTTGCAGGTGTATCGCAGAAGACGGGTAGATTGTTTGATTATTTCAGAAACAGAATAATGTTCCCGATATTCGACCTGTCGGGCAACGTAATTGCCTTCGGCGGAAGAATAATAGGGGATGGAGAGCCAAAGTATCTTAACTCCTCCGATACCCCTGTCTTCAAAAAAAGTAAAAACCTTTACGCTTTAAATCAAGCAAAGAATAACACCGACTCCTCCTTGATACTTTGTGAGGGATATATGGACGTAGTGGCGCTTCAGCAGGCAGGATTTGTCAATGCGGTAGCTACTCTCGGTACGGCGCTCACATCTGAGCAGACCAGAATTATTTCACGCTACGCCACCACCGTTTATCTGTGCTACGACTCTGACGAGGCGGGGCAGAGAGCAACGAAAAGAGCCATTGATATGCTTGGTGAGGTAGGGCTTCGTGTTAAGGTAGTAAAGGTAGAGGGGGCAAAGGACCCCGATGAATACATAAAGAAGTACGGAAAGACCTCGTTTGAAAAGCTTCTCCGAGGCTCAGACGGACATATAGATTATGCACTTGGCAACATATCCTCGAAATACGATTTAACGGTTCCTGAGCAAAAACTCGCATTTGTCAACGACTCATGCGGTATGCTTTCAGGGGTATACAGTGAAATTGAGAGAGAAATATTCATACAGAAAATATCCGAAATGTCGGGTATTTCCGCAGACGTTATAAGAAACGAAACAAAAAAAAGACAGAAAAGAAAGGCGGAAAAGGCACAAAAGGATTTTATAAAAGATGAGATAAATAAAAGCATCGGCTACAAAGACAGCGTGAATTTTGACAGTGCAAAGAATCTCTCCACTGTAAAGAAAGAAGAAAATCTTTTGGGAATTCTTATGATTCGTCCCGAATTTCTGGATGCGCCCGAGCTGAAAGGTCTTCTTTCAGAGGACATTTTCAAGTGCGAATTCACCAAGAAGATTTACCGTGAGTTTGTACGCGACAGCGGAGGCGACGGGGTATCGACCTTTGGTGAGGCGTTCAGCGCAGATGAAATGGGACGTATAACTCAGATGACGGTGAAGCGACGAGAGCTTTCAAACAACAGTATAGAGGTTGCCGTAGAACTTGCAGAAGCATTAAAGAAATGCTCTGAGGATAATTCAGAGGATGACTTTTTCAAAAGAATAGAAGAACTCAAGAAGTCCAAAAAATAAAAGTTGAAAGGAATAGGACTATGAATAAGAAGAATCATAATCCAAACACTGAAGACAAAATTGAAATAAGTGAGCTTCTTGCTAAAGCGAGAAAAAAAGGCACACTTGACAGCGAGGAAATTCTTGAAGTAATAGAGTCAGGAGGACTTTCGGACGAAGAGGCAGAAAAGGTATATCGCAAGCTTGAAGAATTGGGCGTAGAGGTAACCTTTGCAGACTTTACCGAGGATACACCCGACGATTTCGACCCATTTGAAATAGAAACAGAGGAATTTAATCCCATAGAGGACGTGGAAAGCCTTCTTACAGGAGATGCACTCCCCATAGAAGACCACGTAAAGATGTACCTCAAGGATATAGGCAAGGTGAGACTTCTTTCGGGTGACGAGGAGGTAGAGCTTGCCAAGCGTATTTCCGAAGGAGACATTGAGGCGAGAAATATACTGGTAGAAGCAAATCTACGACTTGTAGTAAGCATTGCTAAAAAATACATAGGTCGCGGAATGGGCTTTCTTGATCTTATACAGGAGGGCAATTCGGGACTTATAAAGGCAGTGGAAAAATTCGACTATACCAAGGGGTATAAGTTTTCTACTTATGCAACCTGGTGGATAAGACAAGCGATAACCAGAGCACTTGCCGACCAATCAAGAACCATAAGAATCCCCGTTCATATGGTAGAGACCATGCACAGAATACAACGCTGTGCAAGACAGATATTACAAGAAAACGGAAGGGAAGCCACCACCGAGCAGATAGCCGAAATGTCGGGTCTCCCCGTAGATAAAGTGCGCGAAATAATGCAGATGGCGCAGGAGCCCATTTCTATAGATAGCCCTGTAGGCGAGGACGAGGAGAGCAGTATCGGTGAATTTATAGCCGACGAAGGCTCGCCGGAGCCCGACGAAATAGTCGGTAAGACAATGCTTAAGGAACAGATAAGCGAGGTTCTCAAAACCCTAACGGACAGAGAAGAGAACGTTATAAGAATGCGTTTTGGCCTTGACGACGGTATTCCGAGAACTCTTGAGGAGGTAGGACGTGAGTTTAATATTACAAGAGAGCGTATAAGACAGATAGAGGCAAAGGCTCTAAGAAAGCTCAGACATCCAACAAGAATATCAAAATTTAAAGGCTTTAGATAATATTATTCAGTTGTGAAAAAGAAAGGGACAATAACAAAATGACAGACAGCAACATGGAGAAGGACTCCGAAACAACCTTACAGTCAAAGGACTTAAAGCCTGAAATACTGGCTTTTATCAAAAAAGTAAAGGCAAGAGGAAGTGTTACTCCCCTTGAAATAATGGAAGCGCTGGAGGGCGTTGATATCGACCCCGAGGCAATGGAAAAGGTATATGAAACAATGGAGGCAATGGGCATTGAAATAATAGATGCCTATCCCGACGTTGACGACTTTGATGAGTTTGACTTAGAGGAGGTTGAAACTCTTGAAACCTCCGAGGATATGGAAAATGCTCTCGCAAGTGAAGGACTTGCGATAGAAGACCACGTAAGAATGTATCTCAAGGAGATTGGTAAGGTGCCCCTCCTTGAAACAGAACGTGAAATAGAGCTTTCCCGAAAGATGCTCGACGGAGATGAGGAGGCAAAGCAGCTTCTTGTAGAAGCAAACCTCCGACTCGTTGTCAGTATAGCAAAGAGATATATGGGACGCGGTATGTACTTCCTTGACCTTATTCAGGAGGGTAACCTCGGTCTTATGAAGGCGGTTGAAAAGTTCGATTATACCAAGGGATATAAATTTTCAACCTATGCAACCTGGTGGATAAGACAGGCTATCACAAGAGCTATCGCCGATCAGGCGAGAACCATAAGAATCCCTGTACATATGGTTGAAACCATCCATAAGGTACAGAGAGCATCAAGACAGATTTTACAGGAAAAGGGACACGATGCAAGTCCTGAGGAAATTTCAGATGCAATAGGAATGCCTGTTGACAAGGTAAGAGATATCCTCAAGGTAGCGCAGGAGCCCGTATCGCTTGAAACTCCCATCGGAGAAGAGGAGGACAGCCACCTCGGCGACTTTATCCCCGATGACGAAGCTCCCGCACCTGCAGATGCGGTAAGCTTTACTATGTTCCGCGAACAGCTCGAAGAGGTGCTCAACACGTTAACACCTCGTGAAAAAAGTGTTTTGAAGCTCCGCTTCGGACTTGAGGACGGAAGGACGAGAACACTTGAGGAGGTTGGACGAGAGTTCAATATCACAAGAGAGCGTATAAGACAGATAGAGGCAAAGGCTCTGAGAAAGCTCAGACATCCAAGCCGTTCCAAGAAGCTTCGCGACTAAAGTCGGAGGCCAAGCGGTCTTAGGAAGAC
>JAZNYT010000113.1:0-10649 GCA_045594565.1 Eubacteriales bacterium | reverse complement strand
ATTTCTTTATCTGCCGCTTCGGATATAAGTGTAAAATCCCAAGCCTCAACCGAGCCTCTTATGATTTCAACGGGAATACTTCCCGAAGGAAGCACAAGGTGTGATACGTCACGCCCGAGGAGTCTTCCTTTAACGAAAAGCTTTAGGTTTGTGGCGTCATCCTCGAAAAACAAAAGGTCGGTAAGACTTTTGTCGGGAGATATGTCCTTTACAAAGGATACTGCATATGACAATTCTTTTTCTATTCTTTCATTTATAGTTCCCTCAAATCCCGCACCCCAGCCAAATTCCGCGAGCCTCTTTTCAAAGTCACGGGCACTTGACTCCGAAAGTGCCTTTAGCTGTTCCTTTGTCAGCGGGGGATGAGAGGTGGCTTTTATGCATCCTATAGCGTATTCATAGGACTTTCCCTCAAATTCATTTACTATCATTTAGCTTCTCCGCTTTCGAAAAGACAATCGTAGATTACCTTTTCATTTTGTATAAATAGTTCATCAAGAATGGCGTCGAGAGAAAAATCAACGTCGTATATATTCGAAGAAAGAAGGAATCCTGTTGAAAGGTCGGCATCGTTCTCCGAAATCTTTATCTTGATGCTTCCTGCTTTTTCTAGGAGGGATAAGTTGTTTTTAAGCATTTTTCTGTGAAGTGAGGAGGGAATAAGATTAAATTCACCCGAAAGCTTTGATTCCTTCACGCTCTTTTCGAAAACTCCCATAAGAGTCTTTTCATCAGCACAAGAAAGCTTTTTGAGAGCAGAGTCTTTGACTTCATTCATAAGAGCTCTTCTGACTTTAAGCCCCTCGAGCTTTGCTTTTTGTGCGGCTCCCTGAAGTAAACCCTTTCGAAGGGTGTCTGCGTTTCTGTTTGCAGCTTCGAGAATCTTTTCCTCGCGAGCCTTTGCTTCGGCTAATATGTCGGCATATTTCTTTTCAGCCGCCGACTGTGCCTCTGCCAGAATTGCTCTAGCGTTTTCTCTTGCCTTTTCCTCTATTTTTAAGGTTACTGTTTCTGCACTCATTATTTTTCTCCGAATTAAATGTTTACCATCATAAGAATGGATGTAAGAAGAGCAAGAATAGCGTACGTCTCAACAAGAGCGGTCATAGTGATACCCTTACCTGAAGCGTCGGGCTGCTTGCCTGTCATATGGATTGCGGAAGCGGCAGTCTTGCCCTGCGCAATACCCGAAATAAGACCTACGATACCCATAGGGAGAGTTGCGAAGAAGTAGCCCCAGCCCTGTGCCGCCGTAATGGCAGCCTCACCGCCGAGAATACCTGTGTTTACAAGCACGAGAATGGCGATAAGAAAGCCGTAGATACCCTGTGTACCGGGAAGAGCCTGAAGCACAAGCATTTTACCGAAAAGGTCGGGCTTTTCAGAAACTACACCTGCCGCAGCACGACCTGCGTACATAACGCCGAGAGCAGACCCACAGCATCCGAGAAGCGCACAGAGTGCGGCACCGAAAATTGCAATAACTATTCCTGATTGAAACATGATTTTTTTCCTCCGATTATTGTTTTTTAATGTTTATATAGTTTGTTTTTACAGAGAAGGGTCGGAAAAGAGTTCCTCCGCCTTCATAAAATTTACCGTAGAATTCAATGTACTGGAGTCGACAGGAATGAACGTAAGCCGAAAGCAGACCAAGTACAAGATTGAAAACGTGTCCCACAATATATATGAGAAGTGAGAACACGAAGCCGATAACACTGCCCTGCACCATACCTGCAAGAAGATTCATAACGAAGCCTACAACGCCTGTTGCAAGGCTGAGGGCGAGTATTCTGGAGTAGGAAAGAATATCGCTGAAATAGCTTGTGATATTGTAAAGCCCACCAAGTCCTCCCGCTATCTTCCCGAAGATTCCTTTTTTTGCTCTGCCTGCGGTAAGAAACACCGTCACCGCACCTATTCCCGCAATAACGATACCTGCTGTTTTGAGGGCGGGTAAAAATATCATACCTATTCCGAGAATTATGAGCATCCACGAAAGCTCATCGAATATTGCATCAAGTACACGCCCGTTTTTTATATCAATATACATTTTTACTATCATACCGGTGAAGATATGAAGAACACCCACCACAAGAGTGATGATAAGCATACTTATAGGGTCGTCAAGCGCCGTAAAGCCAACAAGAGCAGGGAGAAGCTCCTCACCGAAATAGCTTCCGAAAAGTACGCCGAATATGATAGTGGTAACAGAGGAGTAGAGAAGCACGTTCATAAGCTTTAGAGTGCCACCCCCGGGCTTCATTATCTTTTTCAAAAGGAAGATAAGAACTACCATCATAAGACCGTAGCCTGCATCACCCATCATCATACCGAAAATTATCCAGTACCAGGGTGCCATAACCGCATTTGGGTCATAGCTGCCATAGCGCGGGGAGTTGAACATATCTGTAATGCCCTCAAACTGACTGACAAATTTCTTGTTGTCAAGGCTTGTGGGCACCTCATCGCCTTCCTCGGGGTCGTTTATCTCAAGGTCAAATACGTTGGTAACGTTTGATATAACATTACGAAGCCTTTCCTCGGCATCCGCCCTGATAAATCCCTCAATGAGCACCGCCTCTGCCGTCTCCTCAAGACGTATCTCGGAGCGGTCGGCTTTTGCGCGATATTGCTCGAAAAGAATTTCAAGGTCGAGCTTTCTTTCCTTTGAAAAGTCAGAAAGACTGCCGACTGTTTTTTCAAGCTCCTCACGCTTTTCCTTCAACACACTTGAAAGAGAATCGATGTTTTCTGTAATTTTTCCGTTTGTAACGGGAAGCGATGCTTCTTCGAAGCCTATATCGCGAAGCGCTTTTACAGCGTCTCCTTTGTCCTCCTTCAAAAATGACAGGAGAACCACCGCTTCCTTTTCGCCTTCCGAAAGAATTTCGAGAGCCACTTTCTCGATTTCCTTTGAAGCCTCTGCCTTTGATAAAGGAATGCTTCCCAGAAGTGCTATGGAGTAGTTCCTTTCTCCAAGCTCACAAACGTCATTTTTATATGACTTCCATCTTTCAAGGACGTCGAGCATTCCTTTTATTTCGGCAATTTCACCCTCAAGACCGTCTCTTTTCTGAAGCAGATCCACGGCTTTTTCCGTATCCTTTATTACCTCTTCCGAAAGCTCGTCGAATTCTTTTCTTTCTATCTCGGGGAGCTCTTCAAACATCTTTTTCTTTCCTTGATATTTTGAAAGCTCCTTTAGTACGTTCCCCAGCCGTCTTTCGGCAGCTCCGCTGACATTGTCCTCACCCATAGCACCGCCGTCGGAGCTTTTCAGCATTATTATTTCGGAATGCTGAAGCTCGGTGAGAATTTTGTCACGTTCTTCCTTAAGACAGACAAGGGACACCTTTTTCATTTTTGCTATCATTTTACGCCCTCTGCAAGAGATATGAATTGAAGAAGTGCGGCATCAATGTTCTTTCTGCCAACCTCTTCGGCTATCTTATTTTCTTCTTCAGCTTTTTTCAGAATGTTTTCGGCTTCTGCTTCTGCTTCGAGCCTTGCTTTCTCCACAATCTCCTCGGCGCGCTTTTTAGCATCGGCAACCAATGCCGCTCCATCGTCACGTCCCTTTTTTTCAAAAGAAGAAACAAGCTCCTGCCCTTCGCGTACCGCATCAAGACGTATATTTTCGGCGCGCTCTTCTGCTGCCTTAACGCTCTCGATTATATCCATATTTTACTCTCCTTTCCTTAAAAAAGTTTTGTTAAATGTAAGTTTAGCACAACAAAGTAGCAAAATCAATAAAATGACTACAATTTTCATATGCCTATTTCTATATTGTGTTATATCATATTTGTTATATCTTTCGACGAATTTGTGTGGTTTATATATCATTTTACTTATACTTATATATTATTGCCAAAAAAAGAGAAAGCTTCCGCATTTTCAGCGGAAGCTTACAAAAATATGAAAAATTAAAACACTTTATATTCGAATTCTCTGTTTTCTCCACAGCCTACACGTGTAGCGTAGATGCGGTGAGCTCTTTTATCTATGGTGAAGAAGTCCATTGCTTGCTCGGTAGTGGTACCCTTAACGTGAACGTAAGGGGAGGAGGCGGAGTTGTGGATGGAGTCGTTGAGGGTGGCTACAATAAGAACTTCCTTTCTTGAATATTCCTTGTCATAGTGCATGTGACCTGTAACCCATATAGCAAAGTCACCGCCACGTCCTGTAAAGTCAACCGATATATCAAGGTTGTAGTAAGGCTTTTCCTCGTTCTTGTAGCTGCCCTTAAAGGAGGTATGACGTCTGAAAGCATCTATTACGTCAACGACTGTATCAATGTTGAGGAAAGAAGGCTCGTGAGTTGATACAACCACAGTCCACTCGGGCGATGGTACGTCGAGAGCGACGTTTGCAAACCAGTCGAGCTGTTCCTGCATAATACCCGTTTCTGTAAATGCGCGGAATACTCCGATGCCGTCCTCGC
This sequence comes from Eubacteriales bacterium, assembly GCA_045594565.1. Classification (GTDB taxonomy): domain Bacteria; phylum Bacillota; class Clostridia; order Oscillospirales; family SIG627; genus RGIG6353. Next base: position 6,205 of record JAZNYT010000113.1, on the reverse strand, counting down.
CTATCTCGTCGGTGGGCTTGACGTGTGTGTTGAGGGCAACGTATCTTGTCTTGTGAACCTTGTCATCGGCATAGTAGTAGTCAAGGGTAGGACCGAAGACACGGTCGGGATAGAGCGTTTCGTTTCTGAAATAGTATTCGTATGTCTCGTCGGTGGTAAGGGACTCCACGTAGTATTCGGGAATAGGTCGTGTGGAGTATGCCTGGTCATGGTTGCCAAGCACCTTGAGACACTTTTTCTCCACTCTCTTGAAGCTTTCGTCATACTCCGAAAGCTCTCTGAAAAGAGAATCCTTGGGGCATACGCCGGAGCCACAGACGATGTCACCGCCTGTGAAGAAATAGGGGATGGACGCGGCGTTCATTACCTTTTCAAGAATTGCCGCCGAGTGCTTCTCGTTTGACGCCCAGTGAAGGTCGGTTACAAGACCGAAGGTGGATGAAAGGGGACCTGCCGCTATCTGACGGTCTCTTATTTCCTCTATCTTGTCGTCAAGATATTTATCCCAGTATTCCGGAATGAACTGCTCCGTGTTTTTTACAACGGGGTCGAAAAGAAGTCTGTCCGAATGACAGATAGGGCACTCCTTGGGAGGCTCATCCTCTGAGGTTAAGTAAAAGCATTTAGTACAATAAAATTTATCCTTTATCATTATCTGAACACCTCGTATTCAAATTCTCGGTCGTTGCCTGCGCCGATTCTGGTGATATAAAGCTTGTGATTTTCCTTATCTATAGTGTAGATATCGAACGCCTGCTCTCTGAAGCTCTCACACTCGTGAGGTGTGGGATTTGCATTTGAATTGTGCATACCGTCGTTGAGTGTTGCAACTGAAAGAATTCCGTCAAGCACAAGGTCACAGTCGTAGTGTGTATGACCTCCTACCCAAACCGCAAAGTCGCCGCCACGCCCCGTGTAGTCAACCGAAATTCTGCTGCTGAAGTGAGCGCGTTCGTCGTCGTAGAGCTCCTCGCCCTCAAAGCTTGTGTGCTTTCTGAAGGCGTTTATTATATTCATTATTATTCCGTAGCCCGGCACCTCGTTTCTGTTGTTCTTTGAATAGCACATAGGCTCGTGAGTGCAAAGAACCACAGTCCATTCGGGAGAAGGCACGTCGAGAGCAGTGTTTGCAAACCATTCTATCTGGCGTTGCATAATGCCGGTACCCGTTTTTCTGAACTTGTGGTATTTCGGTCTGCCCTCTTCTACTGTTTCATCAGAAGGAATATCATGTGTATCAAGGACAATAAGACGAAGCTTTGTAAATTCGTGGTCTACGTAATAGTAGGTTCCCGTCTCACCGAAAACTCTGTCGGTATACTGTGCCTGATGTCTGAAATAATACTCGTAGAACGTAGAAAGAGACATATTCTGGGCATAATAGTCGGGAGCTTCGAAAAGAGAGTATACCGCATCGTGGTTTCCTTCGGCGATAAGACACTTATGCTCGATTTTGTGAAATAATTTTCTGTAGTCGATAAATTCCTTTATGTTGTCCTCGGGCTTGCATATCCCCTGACCCGAGAAAAGGTCGCCTGCATTGAAGAAATAGGGAATTGCGCAGTCGGTGAGTACTCTGTCAAGGAGTGCCGCCGAATGCTTGCGGTTGGTTGCCCAGTGGATATCGGAGATCATACCGAAGCTGGGGGCGTGTGGGCCTGCCTTAATCTGATTTTTATGAATGGTATCTATTTTTTCTTCAAGATGCTCTTCAAAATAAGGGGGAATGAACTCTGCAAGTTCATAGAGCGTTTTTCTGTCCATAAGCTTGTACCTCACTTTTTTGTTTGAGTTCATCATAGCACAAAGCCCAACCTTTGTCAATAAATTGCAAGGAGAATATTGACAAAGCGGAAGGCATATTATAAAATATAAATTACGGAAGATAAGTTTTTTGAAAAAGGGAGAGCAAATGAAAAAAGTACTCTTTGTCATCAATCCTTGTGCAGGAAAAATGAGAATAGTAAAGGACCTTGTAGAGATAGACCGCGCTTTTTATAACGGAGACTGCGACTGCGACGTATACCTTACCAACAAGAAGGGGGACGCTGCAAGAAAGGTGAAGGAGTGCGGAAAGGACTACGATATTGTAGTTTGCGGCGGAGGCGACGGCACCTACAACGAGCTTATAACGGGAGTTCTTGAAGCAGGTATTGACGTGCCTGTAGGCTATATTCCCGCAGGTACCACCAACGACTTTGCTTCAACTCTGTCCCTTTCGCAAAACCCTGTAACTGCCGCCGCAAATATTACGGCAGGAACACCTAAAAGCTTTGACGTTGGAAAATTCGGTGACAGTTACTTTTCATACATTGCTTCCTTCGGGGCATTTACAAGCGCGTCATATTCCACACAGCAGCAGATGAAAAACGTTTTCGGACATTCTGCCTACGTTTTCGAAGGAATGACCGACCTTTCTTCCATAAAGCCTTATCACGTGAGATTGGAAGCAAACGGAAAAATTTACGAGGATGACTATCTTTTCGGCGCAATATGTAACTCCACCTCTATTGCAGGACTTATAAAGCTTGACGAAAACCTTGTAAACCTATCTGACGGAGAATTTGAAATACTCCTCATCCGTATGCCCAAGCTCCTTGTGGATATTCCCAAGATAGTAATAGCACTAAAAACAGGTGACTACAGTGAAAAGCATATAACCTTCCTTCATGCGCCGACAGTCAAGGTCAAGACAAAGGAAAAGCTTAGCTGGGCTCTTGACGGCGAGTTTGCCGAGAGCGTTGGTGAGGTTACTATAAAGAATATCCATTCCGCAATAAAGCTTATAGTGTGAGGATGAAATGAAGGAAATAACTAAAAAGGATATCCTTCTCCCCGATAGGTTTCTTGTGACGAATAAGGGGGATGCGGGAAGAGTTCTTGTAATAGGCGGAGACTGCGGTATGGCAGGTGCACCGTTTTTCTCGGCAGAGGCGGCATACAGATGCGGCGCGGGACTCGTTGAGGTATCCACTCATCCCGAAAACAGAGTGATAATCCAGACTCTCATTCCCGAAGCGGTGTGGACGGAATGGAAGTGTGCAAATATAAAAAAGGCAGACTGTATAGTGATAGGGGTGGGACTCGGTAAAAGCTGCGAAGCGGTAAGACTTCTTGAGAGGGTTTTGACTTCTTCCAAGGTGCCTGTTGTGGTAGATGCGGACGCCGTAAATATCATTGCGGAAAACCCCGACCTTTTATCTCTTCTTAACGAAAAGACAGTTTTGACTCCCCACGTAGGAGAGCTTTCGAGGCTCACCGGTCTTGATGCAAAATACGTTTCGGAAAACCTCGATAAAGTTACACTTGACTTTGCGAAAAAATATAAAACGAATATCGTAGGGAAATCTAAGGTTTCTTATATTGCCCTTGCGAACGGTGACCTTTATAAGAATACAAGAGGCTCCTCGGCACTCTCCAAGGGGGGTACGGGAGACGTACTTACAGGTATCATAGCATCCCTCATAGCAGGTGGTGTTGAAATGGAAAAAGCGATTCCTGAGGGAGTTTTCATTCACTCCATGGCAGGCGAGAGGGCAGGGGAAATATACGGCGAAAGAGGCGCTTTGACAAGAGATATTATAAAAGCGCTCGCCGAGGTAATTTAAATACATTTTTTTGCGTATTTATCATATCATTTAATGTCAGGAGAATGATATGAAGATACGCAAATTTTTTTATAACGCAACACTTATGGTACTTACCACCGTCATACTTAGAATAGCGTCCCTCGTCTTTTCTGTCTATCTGTCAAGGGTGGTGGGAGAGGAAGGCATCGGAATTTATCAGCTTACACTGTCTGTTTACAGGCTGGGTATCACTCTGTCCTCGGCGGGTATAGGATTTGCGGCAACGAGGATAATTGCAGAGGAGATAGAAAAGAATAATCCCCGAGAGGCACTCCGCGCCGCCGAAAGATGCCTCTTTTTGTCCTTCGGCTTCGGCATTGCGGTGGCGGTGCTCTTTCTTCTTTTTGCGGATTTTTTTGCAACTTCCTATCTTGGTGACCCAAGGTGCGCACTCTCTATTCGTGCTATGGCGATAAGCTTTCCCTTTGTTGTAATGTCATCGGTTATAATGTCATATTTTACCGCCGTGGCGAGAGTTTCAAAAAACGCCGCAGGGCTTCTTGTTGACCAGACGGTAAGAATTGTAGTAACCTACATAATGCTCAGGGGCTTTGACGGTAAAAACCTCGAATATGCATGCCTTTCTCTTGCAGTGGGCGGTATTTTTGCTGAGGTTGTGTCCTTCCTTTTTTCATTTATTTTTTATTCAAAGGACAAAAGCACTCTTATGACAGGAAGACATCTTAAAACGAAGCTGGGAGGCAGAATATCCTATATTGCTCTGCCGGTTGCCACAAGCTCCTTTATCCGCTCGGGACTACTCAGCATCGAGCATATGATGATACCGAGAGGGCTTAAGAAAAGGGGGGTGGATGCCTCACGCGCTATGGGACTTTACGGTATGATAAGCGGTATGGTCTTTCCCGTCATTATGTTTCCCTCCGCTTTTCTCTATGCCGCATCCGACCTGCTTGTGCCGGAATTTGCCGCCTGTCACGCCTCGGGAGACGATATAAGACTTAAAAGACTTACCGGCAAGGTAATGCAGCTCACCTCCTTCTTTGCCGTGGGGGTGGCAGGAATCCTCTTCGGCTTCTCTCACGAAACGGGTATGGTTTTTTACAACAGTGCCGACTGCGGAAAATACATAAAAATGCTCGCTCCTCTCGTTGTTTTTATGCTTTACGACCATCTTGCAGATGCAATACTTAAAGGACTTGACGAGCAGGTGAGTGTTGTGAAATACAATATAATCGACTCGGTTACGAGCGTTGTTCTGGTATGGTTTTTAGTACCTATTTTCGGACTTTCCGGCTACGTTTTCGTTGTGTGGTTCGGTGAGGTGATGAACTGTGTTATGTCGGGCGCACGACTTGTGAAATGTACGGGCGTTCCCATAAGGCTCACGCTCTGGTTTCTTCGTCCCACCTTTGCTATATCCCTTTCGGTTTTTCTCACGCGAAGTATTCTTGTGCTTATTCACGGAGGAGTGGGAGAGAGCCTTTTTTCTCTCATCGTTGCCTTCTTGATAACGTCACTCCTCTATCTTTTAATTATGAGGATAATGGGATGTATAAGGCTTTCGGACTATAAACTGTTAAAAAATGCACTCACTCATTGAAAATTTTAACAATATGTTGAAAAATCTTTTGAAACAACTTGATTTTTTTGTGCAGATATGTTATCATTTTATATGAATATAAATATAGAAAGGCTGCACACAAATTATGAAGAGATTATTAGCACTCGCTTTGTGCCTTCTCATGTTGCCGTTTACGGTTCTTGCAGAGCCTATAACGCCCGACGAAGACGAGACGGGATCGGTTCCGTGGGAAGATGAGGTTGCGGAAAAGAAACTCGTTGCAATAGAAGTTACGGCTCCTACCAAAACCGAGTACTTTGTAGGAGAAAGTATCGACCTTACAGGTATGAAGGTTATTGCAACCTATGATGATGAAAGTACCGAAGACGTTACCGCATCTTCGTATGTGGACAATAAGACGCTTTCAGAGGCAGGTACTGTCACAGTTACAGTAACGTATGCTGATAAGACCGATACCTTTGAAGTAACAGTTTCAGAAATAGAGCTTGACAGGATTGAGGTAACAGCTCCCACCAAGACCGAGTACTTTGTGGGCGACACACTTGATACCGAAGGCATGACGGTTACCGCTATTTATAACAATGGCGATGAGGAAGACGTTACGGCAGAAGCCGAAGTAAGTCCTACAGAGCTTACCACCGAAGGTACTGTTACGATTACTGTAACCTACGAGGGCAAGACCGATACCTTTGAGGTAAACGTTGTGGCTATTACAGTTTCGAGTATAGAGGTAACAGCCCCTACCAAGACAGAGTACTTTGTAGGCGATACTTTAGACCTTACGGGTATGAAGGTTATCGCAACCTACAATAACGAAAGCACCAAGGACGTTACCGCCGATGCAACTGCAGACGTTACAACACTTACCACCGCAGGTACTGTTACAGTCACAGTAACCTACGCTGATAAGACCGATTCATTTGAGGTAACAGTTGTAGCGGTTGAACTTGAAAGCATTGAGGTTACCGCTCCCGCAAAGAAAGAGTACTTTGTAGGCGATACTCTTAACACCGAAGGTATAAGTCGGAGGCCA
>JAZNYT010000112.1:0-27281 GCA_045594565.1 Eubacteriales bacterium | reverse complement strand
TCCGCACTTGATCTGTGCATCTGCACCGATAAGGGGAATGACCTTGATGTAAGAGAAGGGATCGTCCTCGCTACCCATATCCTCATAGTAGGAAGCATAGGCATCACTGCCCCACCAGCCTTTACCAAGCTTTTCTTCCATGTATTCCATGGTTACCTTTTTAGCAGCCTTGTGACAAGCTATTGTCATAGGCATAAGTCCTGCGCCCTCTGTCTGGTGATGAGCTACAAGATAGATGTTCTTGTGACCTGCATTGATCATAGACTTAAGAATACAGTAGAGGTAGTTTGCATAAGCGTCTTCGTCTACGTGGAAGTGACTGGGCTTGGGAGCGCATACAGCGTATGAAGCAACACCGTACCAAAGTGGAGGACAAACAACGATTTCTTTTTCTTTTTCAAGCTCTCTGAGACAACCTGTAATTACGAGAGTATCTGTTCCGCAGGAAGCGTGCTTTGCGTGATATTCAAGAGTACCAATCGGAATAATGAAGGGCACCTTTCTATCCACAGCGTCTTGGATTTCGTCATATAACATTTCAAGCATTTGCATAGTTTTATTCTCCTGTTCTACCAATTATTTTTGATATAAACATTATATACACAATGCTTTAAAAAGTCAATAGAGAATAAATTTCTTGAAAAGCAAATAACCAAAAGAAAAAATATTGTTATTATTTTTCGTATAGCCACTATATCTTTTGTTGTATAGCGCGCTGTATACGATTTGGTTATTTACAGGCTTTTTCAAAAGAATTATAATTCAGTTAAATAATCTATTATTTAAGGAGAAAGTGTTATGCGCTGGGAAGAACTCAGAGAAGAAGAATTTGAAGACGCCATAAAGAAGTCGAAGGGGCTTTGCATCGTTCCTATGGGATGCCTTGAAAAGCACGGACAGCATCTGCCCGTGGGTACCGACTATTATATTGCAGAGCATATGGCATACGAAATCGCAAAAGTTGAGGACGTTGTTGTATTCCCCACAGGCTTCTGGCTTGGAAACGTTATGAGTATCCATTCTGGAAAATATAGCAAGGTGAAGGGCGGTTTCGCTCTTAGTCCCATTACCTTTCAGCGTATTTTAGAAGAGCTTTGCGACGAGATTGCGAGAAACGGATTTGATAAGATTCTGCTCTTCAACATTCACGGAGGAAGCCTTTTTGATATCAGTGAGTTTATAAGAAATCAGGAGAGAAAAGAGAAGCCCTACACAACTCTTACTTCTCCTGCCATACTCGGCCCCACCGTACAGCCCACCCCCTTCCTTGAAACAGTCCTCTCTCGCAGAGACGAGTTTCCTATGATGACCGACGAGGACATCGAGGTTATGAGAAAGTGGGAGATATGCGGATATCAGGGAGGACACGCAAACCTTCTTGAAACCGTACTTCTCATGGCGGCACAGCCCGGACTCACCGACCCCGATAAATACGATGCCGAATGCGGTATAAACAACCACCGCACCGATTATATGCTGAATCTCGGTGTTGTTATCAGTAACGACTGGTGCGCAAGATACCCCAATATGTATTCGGGTGCCGCACCTCACGGAGCTTCCGAAAATATCGGAAACGCAATGGTGAAAATTCACGTCGAGACCTTTGTTAAGGGAATCAGACTCATAAAGAATACTGAATTCCCTAAAAAGAGCAGATAATTTGGAAAGGAGTAAAAGTTATGTACTGGGAAGAATTCAGAGAAGAAGAATTCAACGTAGCGATAGATAAATTTGGCAGTCTTTGTGCATTCCAGCTTACAGGTATGGAAAAGCACGGACAGCATCTCCCTGTTGGAACAGACGATATGATAGCAAAGGCTATCATTGCAGAAGCACTCAAGATAGAGGATACGGTGATTTTCCCCTCGGGCAGTTGGATTGGTGACATCAGCGGCCATTTCACCAAAAAAGCAGACGGCAAGCCTAAGTTTTACGGCTCAATCGAGCTTAGCACAGAGCTTCAGTATACGATTCTTAAAGAGATATGCAACGAAATAAGAAGATGTGGCTTTAAGAAGGTGCTTATCATCTGTAAACAGCCTGCCACAACCTTCCTTGCTCACTTCTTTTCCTTCTGTATCGAGTATTATCCGAGAGATTTTGCAATTATGGTAACCGATGCCGTAAACAGAGATAAGTCCACTCCCGAAGCAGTACTCAAAGCCGTAACTGAGCGTCCTCTTGATTTCCCCGAGATTACCGAGGAAGACAAGAAGACCTTGAAGCGCTGGGCAGACGAGAAAGTGCATGACGTTGAATACGCAGACACCTGTCTTATGATGGCTATCCGTGAAAATCTCGTTGCTACCGATAGATTCAACGTTGAAAAGGACGAGGCAGCCTTCGACCTTGCTCCCTTCGAGGCAGAGGGTATCAAGATGGCAGGAATGACAGAAATGAAGCACTCAAACGGCATATATTCAAAGGTTGCCGAGGGTTGCACAAAGTCTATAGGCAAAGCTCTCCTTAAAATCAACGCCGAGCATATGGCAGAGATATTCAAGCTCATCAAAAACGACGAGGAATGTATCAGAATTTCAAAAGCAATTCCTATGGAAACAAAATAATAAGCGATATAAAACCTCCCGTTACGGGAGGTTTTAATATTTTTTGCCAAAACCTGTAAAAAACTATAGCAAAAGTATAAAAAGTGTGTTATAATCATTAAAATATATTCGAGGAGAGCTTATATGAAAAGAAAAGATTATATTTCCTGGGACGAATATTTTATGGGAGTGGCGCTTCTTGCGGCGATGAGGTCAAAGGACCCCAGTACACAGGTTGGTGCATGTATCGTTGACGACGACAACAGAATACTGTCTACCGGATATAACGGATTTCCGCGCGGATGCTCCGACGATGAATTTCCTTGGGGCAGAGAGGGTGGCTTTTCGGATACTAAGTATCCTTACGTAGTACATGCGGAGCTTAACGCTATTCTTAATGCAGGCGGCAAGAATCTGGCGTCTTCCAGACTCTACGTTGCTCTTTTTCCTTGCAATGAATGTGCAAAGGCTATAATACAAAGCGGGATTAAAGAAGTAATATATCTCTCTGATAAATACGCTGCAACCGAAGGAACGATTGCATCCAAAAGAATGCTCGCCTCTGCAGGCGTGAAGCTCACAAAGCTTGAAGCAAACATAGATAGCCTGAAGCTTAATTTCGTTGCGGAAGAATAAAAATAAGAAGAATTTTATGATGAAGAAACTTAAAATTGCACTTTTACAGATTGCACCTGCAGGAAATCTGCAGGATAACCTTAACAAAGGAATTACAGCCTGTATAAAAGCTCATCAGAAGGGCGCCGACATAGCGCTCTTTCCCGAAATGTGGAGCAACGGCTACAATATATATGATAGACCGGATGACTGGACAAAGGATGCTATTCCCGAGCATAGCAATTTTGTGAATGCCTTTGCCACTCTTGCAAAAGAGCTTGATATGGCAATAGGTATAACCTATCTCGAAGAATGCGAAACAGGTCCTAAAAACTCACTTATCCTCATCGACCGTCACGGTGAAAAGGTGCTATCTTACTCCAAGGTGCATACCTGCGATTTTTCTGTAGAAAAAGCACTTACCCAAGGTGACGATTTCGGCGTATGTACTCTCGATACAAGACTTGGGGAAGTCAGCGTCGGTGCGATGATCTGCTATGACAGAGAATTTCCCGAAAGTGCCAGAATTCTTATGCTGAAAGGTGCCGAGCTTGTACTTGTGCCCAACGCTTGCCCTATGGAGATAAACCGTATCTCTCAGCTTCGCGCAAGAGCATACGAAAATATGATGGCTATAGCAACCTGTAACTATCCCGATACAGTGCCCGATTGCAACGGTCACTCCACCACTTTTGACGGCGTTGCATATCTCCCCGACCTTGAAGGCTCAAGAGATACTTGTATACTTGAAGCAGATGGCGAGGAGGGAGTATTTATCGCTGAGCTTGACCTCGACATACTGAGAGAATATAGAAAAAACGAAGTCCACGGAAACGCCTTCCGCCGTCCTTCCAAATACTCTATGCTTGTAGGTAAACGAATTGACGAACCCTTTAAAAGAAAAAATTACAGAGGATAAGAAAAAGTGACTTTCAGTCACTTTTTTCTTGACAAAACATACTATGTGATGTATAGTATTATGTGATGGGAGGTATTGTATGGATATTCAACTCAAAAGAGGTCTTCTCGACGTCTGCGTTCTTGGCGCCATAAAAGATAAGGATTCCTACGGCTACGAAATAATAAAGCTTTTAAAGCCATGTGTGGAGATATCAGAGTCAACTCTTTATCCTATACTTCGCCGTCTTGAGCTTAACCGCTGTCTTACGGTACGAGTCGAAGAATTTAACGGAAGACTCAGAAAATATTATCATATAACCTCACTCGGCGTTGAACGAATAGAGGAATTTAAAAAAGAATGGCAGGAAATATTGAACGTATATAATTTTGTGGTGAGGGAGGAAGATAAAAATGGACAAGCTTGATTTTATAAGGAAGCTACGAAAAGGTCTTGATGGAATACCTGACGACGATGTAAATCACTGGTGCGAATATTATAGTGAAATAATTTATGACCGCATTGACGAGGGAATGAGCGAGGAAGAAGCAGTATCAACTCTCGGAGATCCCGAAGTTATAGTAAAAGATATACTTTCGGACGTTCCGATTGCTACTCTCGTAAAAAGGAAAGTGAAAAAGAATGGCACCGCTCACGGCTTCGGTATCGCGGCAATCATTATAGGTGCTGTCGTGTGGCTGCCTATTCTTGTGGCACTCATTGCCGTTTTATTCTCTCTTTATATAACTCTGTGGTCACTCGTTGTATCGGTGTGGGCTACTGCAATATCATTTTTTGCGGCATCCTTCGGAACTCTCTTTATATCCGTAAGGTATCTCGTGGAAACGGGCGTTTATGAATTTATGCTCACTCTTGGCGTGACCTTTGTTCTCGTCGGAGTCGGTATATTCTCAACTCTGTTTTCAAAGCTTATCACCAAGGCATTGGTAAGCCTTACCAAATTATGTATGCGAAAGCTTAAATTACTCTTTGTGGGAAAGGAAGTGGCAGAATGAAAAAGTCAACGTCTATTGCTATTATCATAGCGACCGTATTTACCGTAATAGGATTCGCCTTGATTTTTTTCAGCGTTGCGGCGATGGATTTTGAGCTTTCGGGACTCAATACGTTTTCTACCGTAACCAACACCTACGAATTTTACGAAAGCTTCGATAACGTAAGAATCAACACCGAAGAATGTGACGTGATTTTTCTTCCCTCGGGCAAAGGTAATTGCGAGGTGGTGATTCGCGAAGACCCTAAGGTGAATTACAGGGTTGAGGTACGTGACAATACCCTTGAAATTGACTATGATAATAACAAAAAATGGTACGACTACATAGGGATATTTTGGGGTAAGACCGATATCACAGTGTATCTTCCCGAAGAAAGCTATGGCAATGTAAGAATTGATTCTCACACAGGCGACGTGGAGATTAAAGGATTTTCTTTTGACAGTCTTTCGGTGTTTACGGCTACTGGCGACGTAGTGCTTTATTCTCCTTTTGTTTCCAAAGTCTTGGTATCCTCAGGTACGGGAGATGTTACTGCGAGCTGCAGCATCGCTGACACCATTTCAATAGAGTCAAGCACAGGAGACATAAGTGTCCTTGGTTCGAGCGACATGAATAAGCTGAAAATATTGAGCGATACCGGCAGCATTAAAATAGCAGAGGTTAAAGTCAAGGCGCTTTCTGCTGAGGCAGATACCGGTGACGTTTCTTTAAAAAGAGTTCTTGTAGACGAGCTTATGACAATTGAAACAGATACAGGCGACGTTGATATAAGCCTTTCCGATGCAGGTGAAATAAAGATTGAAACCGACACGGGAGACGTTGACGGAACTCTCCTTTCCGATAAGCTTTTTCTTACCGAAACAAGTACGGGAGATATACGCGTTCCCAACACCGCTGATGGCGGTATATGCGATATCAAAACCGATACAGGAGATATAAAAATAACTATAAAATAACTTGACAAAAAAATTAAGATATGTTATTATTTCGGTGTAGAAACTGCCACCGGGTAGCAGAATGTAAAGCATTCGTCTGTCACGTCGTAAGGTCTTTGAAGATGTGATGAGAGAGTGCTTTTTTTCTTAGGGGGAAAAATGATAAAAAGACTTTTGAACTATTTTACTTTGTTTGAAAAGGCTTTATGGACTGCATCCGTCATACTTATTCTCTTTTCTTATTTCTTTTTCGATAACACTGACGTGCTTACACTTATTGCATCGCTTATCGGCGTTACATCTCTTATTTTAGGCGCAAAGGGCAATGCCTTAAGTCAGCTGTTGATGATTATTTTCAGCATTTTGTACGGCTATATATCATTTACCTTCAAGTACTACGGTGAAATGATAACCTACATTGGAATGAGTATGCCTATGGCTGTGTTCTCTCTGGTGTCATGGCTTAAGAATCCATACAAAGGAAATAAAAATGAGGTTAAGGTAGACACTCTAAAAGCTTATGATTATCTTCTTTTGACTGCTTTGACATTAGCCGTTACCGTAGCCTTTTACTATATTCTTGCTTTTTTCAAAACTGCAAATTTATTACCAAGTACCTTTTCTGTAACCACAACCTTTATTGCGGTATATCTGACCTTCAGACGAAATCCCTTCTTCGCGCTTGCATATGCCCTAAACGACGTTGTTCTTATTGTGCTCTGGGTACTTGCTTCTATCGAGGATATATCATATCTCTCGGTAGTTATATGCTTCCTTGTATTCCTTGTGAATGATATATACGGCTTTATAAGCTGGCTGAAAATGAAAAAAAGACAAAGTTAAGGACGAAAAATGAAAATCAAAGAATTTTTCAAAAGTATCCTGCTCTTTCTCTTCAAGAGATATAGCATTACATATTTTGACCTTCTCGACGAATACGAGGATTTCGTGAGAGGGGAAGATGTGTCAAAAAGAAACTTGCTTCTCGGAGCAGTGAAAAACGTTGAACAATATGATTTGAATTTAAGACACAGATTTTATCACGTTCCCGCCGACGCTTTTGATTTACCCGAGAGTGTTGAATACGTAGCGCTCTATCGCTCAAAGAATTTGTTTTCGGATGATAGCCCGGGAGTTATCCACTTTGGTAAGGTAACCTCCTTTATAAAGCTTCCGAGACGTGAGATCAAAGAACTCAGTCTCAATTTTTCACCGAATTCTCTCTACTATCGCTTCGACGTTGCTGAATGGCTCACTCTTGAAAATCCTCTGATAGCAAAAGAGATAGGACCCCGGTCCTGCATTATGACAAGCGCGTATCTTCTCAAAAACTGCAGGTACGTTTATGAAATGTATATCGATAATAACGATGAATTCAAGCTTTATCTCGGACTTTGTGATATTGTTGCAGGCGTTTACGATGGCTTTTTTGTGAAGGGAAGTAAGGTGTACGTAAACTTTTCAAGAATAATACTATTGACACCAAACGGCAAATTTTCTTTTTCTGTAAAGGATTATAAACGCTATCCTTTTGAAAGCTTTACAAAGATAAAAGCTCTTTTGTTTGATTCACTTTAACGGGATTATCAACCTTTGGCATATAATACATTGGGCTTTGCCCTAATAAAATACGGAGGTATTATATGCCAATATTTACAAACCAAGCAACGCTTTCTTATAATAATACCGTCACCAACTCGAACGTGGTCACGGGAAATATAATAGAAGCACTAACTGCATCCAAAAATGCAGTAGTTGATACCTATTCAAGAGGCGACACCGTAACCTACGTTATAACGGTAGTTAACTCTTCAGCAGCTCCCTATACGGGACTTACCATTGCCGATAATCTCGGTGCATACCCCTTCGGTACGGGTACTCTTTATCCCTTGACCTACGTTGAAGGTTCTATAAATTACTACATAAACGGTATACTTCAGCCCGCTCCCACAGTAACTGTGGCAAACGGTATTACGGTAACGGATGTGAACGTCCCTGCGGGCGGTACGGCAATGTTTATCTATGAAGCGGAAGCAAACGGCTTTGCTCCCTTGAGCGTCGGAGACAGTATCACCAACACCGCTACCATAAGCGGCGGAAACCTTACCGAAACAATTACCGTTAGCGAAACGGTAACACCCGAAACAGCCCCAAATCTCTCTATAACAAAGGCACTTTGTCCCACAACTGTTTCTGAAAACGGACAGATAACCTATACCTTTGTTATTCAGAATACAGGCAACACAGGGGCGGTAGCTACCGACGACCTGATAGTGTCGGATACCTTTGACCCCGTTTTGCAGAATATAACCGTTACCTACAACGACACACCGCTCACACTTGGAACGGATTATACCTATCAAAACGGAGTATTTCAGACGAATAGCGGAGTTATCGAGGTTCCTGCGGCAACCTATACACAAGATCCCGTCACAGGAAATCTCGTAATCAATCCCGGCGTTTCTGTAATTACAGTAACGGGTACAGTATAAAATATCAGAACAAGGTATGTTTTTCATGCCTTGTTCTTGCTTTTTTATAAGTCTTATGCTACAATGAATAAAAATGATTTGAAAGGAAAAAGCAATGAAAGCAATTATAACGGTCATCGGAAAAGATAAGTCAGGAATAATAGCGAAGGTCAGCACCAAGCTTGCTGAAAACGATATAAACATAGAGGATATATCACAGACTATAATGCAGAGCTATTTTACAATGGTAATGCTCATTGAAATTACAAACAGTAAAGTAGGCTTTACCGCTCTTGTAGATGAAATGAAGACTCTCGGTGCAGAGATAGGTGTTGATATATACGTTCAGCACGAAGACGTTTTCAATAATATGCACAAGATATAAGGAGATACTATGCTTAATAACAGTGAAATTCTTGAAACTATAAATATGGTCAAGGAAGAACACTTTGACGTTCGTACCATAACCATGGGCATATCTCTTTTCTCTTGCATTAGAGAAAGCGCCAAAAAGACTGCAGATGCAGTATACGACACTATCTGTAAAAGAGCAGAGAATATCGTTAAGGTGGGTGAAGAGCTTTCTTCTATGTACGGAGTGCCCATTGTAAACAAGCGTATCTCCATTACTCCCGCAAGCCTTCTTACATCGAACTTTATGGGAGAGGAAATCGTTCTTGCCCGCGCCCTTGACAACGCCGCAAAAACAGTAGGCGTTGACTTTCTCGGCGGTTATTCCGCACTTGTTCATAAGTCTATGACAGAGGCGGAACGCTCCTTTATTAACAGTATTCCCGAGGTACTTGCAACCACAGACAAGCTTTGCTCATCGGTAAACGTAGGTACTACACGCTCGGGTATAAATCTTGATGCGATAAAGCTTATCGGCGAAATAATAAAGAAGAGTGCCGACCTCACGGCAGACAGAGATGGCTTTGGATGTGCAAAATTCGTTGTGTTCTGTAACGCCGTTGAGGATAATCCCTTTATGGCAGGTGCTTTCCACGGAGTAGGCGAGGGCGACACAGTTATAAACGTAGGCGTTTCAGGCCCCGGAGTTGTTCATCACGCGCTCAAGAATATTCCCGATGCCGACATAACGGAGGTAGCAGAGGTTATTAAGAAGACCGCATTTAAGATAACAAGGGTCGGTCAGCTTATCGCTAAGGAAGCGGCAAAGAGACTCAATGCAGAATTCGGTATCGTTGACCTGTCTCTTGCTCCAACACCTGTTATAGGCGACAGTGTAGGTCACGTTCTTGAGGAAATGGGAATCGAAACTGTAGGAGGACACGGAACAACCGCTGCTCTTGCTATCCTTAACGATGCTGTTAAGAAGGGCGGAACTATGGCAAGTCCCAGAGTCGGAGGACTTTCAGGCGCATTCATACCCGTAAGCGAAGACATAGGAATGATAGACAGTACTGCCAAGGGTGTTCTCACTCTCGGTAAGCTTGAAGCTATGACTGCAGTATGCAGTGTAGGTATAGATATGGTTGCGGTACCCGGTGACACTCCTGCTACTACCATTTCGGCTATGATTGCCGACGAAATGGCAATTGGCATGGTAAACAGTAAGACAACCGCAGTAAGAGTAATTCCCGTACCCGGTAAGACAGTTGGCGACTACGTTGAATTCGGTGGACTTCTCGGACGCGCGCCCATTATGCCCGTAATGAACGTATCGGCTGAAAAATTCATTAACCGTGGCGGAAAGATTCCCGCCCCCATACACGGTAACAAGAACTAAAACGGTATCCTAGTATGAAACGGGAAATAAGTTACATTTATTCGCTCAGAATTTTTGCGATTCTCTCGGTTATTATGCTTCACTGCATAACTCCTTACGTTTTTAATCCTCTTTACTTCGGTACGAAATCTTACTATTTCAATCTGATTACAAATTCGGTTGTCAGAACAGGTGTTCCTATATTCTTAATGATAAGCGGAGTGCTCATACTTGGCGACGATTTGACGGGTAACGTGAAAGCCTTCTACAAGAAAAGAATTCCGAAGCTCCTCATTCCTCTTTTGTCGTGGAACGTGATATATTACTTCTTTTCACTCTATATGACAAACGGAACATTCAGCTTCAAGGCGCTTGTTGACGGCATTCTCGGCAACGGAAACGGATATCATCTCTGGTATCTTTATACCTTGATAGCCCTTTACCTTCTTGCTCCTTTTATAAAGAACGTAGTCGATAACCGCTCTGTTTCCGAGATTATGGTGTTTATGTTCCTTCTGGGCTTTTGCACAACGTTCCGACCGCTGATAAACAATACCATATCACCCTACTACGTGTATTTATTTGACCCCTTGGGAAACGGATACTCTCTTTTCTTTGTGGCGGGATATCTGATTGACAGACTGAAGTTTACTAAAATACAGAAAACCGTTTTGCTTTTACTGGGTGTGCTTGGTCTTTGCATTTCTGCTTTTGGAAACCACAATGCATCTTCCGAGAACGCCATAAGCTTTATACATAACGGCGGATTTGACATAAGCGCTTTTCTCTTTGCTATCGGCATTTTCTCGCTTTTCAGAATGACCGTAAAAAGTGCGGGCACTTTCACTAAAACACTTTCGGGAATCAGCTACGGTATGTATTTTATCCATGTTGCAATCATCGAAATTATCTTAAAACACTTTATGATAAACGCATCTCCATTGGTTTCGGAACTTTATATTTTTGTTATAACTGTTTTAGCTTCGGTACTCTTTGCATACGTGATTCGAAAAATTAAGATACTTAACTAAAAAAATAACGGCGAAAGCCGTTATTTTTTTATTACTTTATTTTTTGCAAGATTCCATATATACCACAGAACAAAAGGCAAGGTGTAACAGGCAACCGCTCTTATTGCAAGAAGAATACCAATGTCTGCCACTCCTTTTCCGACAAGGTAGTTTGTTACTATCTGCAGTACCAAGCAGTGGGACAGATATACCGAAAATGAGCTCTTGTGAATGAAAGAGAGAAGTTTTTTGATTTTTTCAAAGCCTGAATTTTCAATTTTGATACAAATATACATCATCAGGAATACTGTGAGAATATCCGTGAAGAATTTTAAAATGTCACCATCAAAAACGTAGATGGATTTAGAATATTGCCAATGTTGCGCAACGGTTATAAGAATCACCGATATAGCCGAAAGCACTGCGGAGGCTCCGGAGTTGTTCAACACCTTTTTTACGTTCTCATAGTGCTTACCCACGTAAAGACCTATTACCCAAAAAACAAGGTAAGTTACGAACATTATCGAACGATATGGGAAGCTTATTCCAAGCTGCCACATAAGAGGGTCGAATTTAAGCATAAACACAGTTATAAGACCTGCAAACGGAATACCGACGAAGAAGGGTACGTGCTTTATAAAAAGCTTCCACAAGGGCATAAGAATATAGAACTGCATAACTATTACAACGTAATAGAACTGTGCGGAAAGGTCGCCCACAAGAATGTAACGGAGAAGTGGCATAACACCCTTTTCCACCCAACCGAGCTTCAAAAAGTAGATGTAATAAACCAATACCCACAGACAGTAGGGGAGATATATTTTAAGAAAACGCTTCGCGATGTACTTTAAGTAATTCTCTCTTTTTTCGCTTTCAAAGGATAACGCCATTTTTACAGCACCGCTGAAAAGAAAAGCGGGAACAACGTATGCGGCGATTTTCCACGGCAAGAAGATTAAAAAAAGCTGTAGAGATTCACGATTCAGCGACGTAATTCCGAGCGACAGAACGTGAACGAGTATTACTCCAAGACAGGCAAAGGCGTTGAAATAATTCAGCTCCTTTGAGTATTTTTTCATTTTATCACTCCTTTGCGTAAATTATAAATGATATGATGAAGAAAGTCAATAAAAGCATAAAAAACCTCTTGAAAAATTCTTCCTGTTATAGTATAATACGACAGTAAACTAAAAGACTTTATAATGGAGGACTATATGGATTTTATTTTTGAAGGCATACTTTCCATAACGTGGAAGCAGTGCGTTATGTACGTTGTGGGAGCTCTTCTTATTTGGCTTGCAATTAAGAAAGAATATGAGCCATCCCTTCTTCTTCCCATGGGATTTGGTGCAATACTTGTAAACTTGCCCCTGTCGGGAGTTCTTACTCAGGAAAACGAGGTTCTTGGAGAAGTACCGGGTATTATAGAATGGCTCTTTGAGACCACTATCGAAGCGAGTGAAGCACTTCCCCTTCTGCTCTTTATCGGTATAGGCGCTATGATTGATTTCGGTCCTCTTCTTTCAAACCCTAAAATGTTCCTTTTTGGTGCCGCTGCACAATCGGGCATTTTCCTTACTATGATCATCGCCGTTCTCTTCGGATTTGAGCTTAAAGACGCAGCATCCATCGGTATGATCGGTGCCGCAGACGGACCTACCGCAATCCTCGTATCTCAGGTACTTAAGTCCAATTACATGAGCGCTATTATGGTTGCCGCATACTCCTATATGGCACTCGTGCCCATTATTCAGCCTGCCGCGATCAAGCTTGTTACTACCAAAAAAGAACGTGCTATTCGTATGGATTATAATCCCAAGAACGTTACTAAAACTATGAGAATTCTTTTCCCCATAATAGTAACTATTATTGCAGGTCTTGTAGCACCCGCATCCGTTGCACTCGTAGGCTTTCTTATGTTCGGTAACCTTATCCGTGAGTGCGGAGTTCTCAAGACTCTTTCTGATACCGCACAGAACGTTCTTCCCAATCTTATAACACTTCTTCTTGGTCTTACCATCTCATTCAAGATGACCGCAGACGATTTCGTATCACTTGATACTATCATAATTATCCTCCTCGGTCTTATCGCCTTTGTTCTCGACTCAATGGTAGGCGTTCTATTTGCGAAGATTCTCAATATCTTCTCCAAGAACAAGGTCAACCCTATGGTTGGTGCCGCAGGAATTTCCGCATTCCCTATGTCTGCACGTGTTATTCAAAAGATGGGACTCGAGGCCGATAACCAGAATCACCTTCTTATGCACGCGGTTGGTGCAAACGTATCAGGACAGATTGCATCCGTTCTTGCAGGCGGTGTAATTCTCAACCTTATCCCTACAATGCTTGGTTAAGGAGGAAATACTATGAATAACTTTATCGAAATGTTCAAGAACACAGTTGATACTAAAACTCTTCTTCAGGCAGCAACTGTTACCTGGCAGGGAATGGTAGCGATTTTTGCAGTAATGGCAGTAATTGCTATAATCGTATTCGCTTTCGCATCATTTTCTTCAAAAAAGAAATAAAAAATTTTAGGTCTCCACCTTTTTTAAGGTGGAGACTCTTGTCAAACTTGTGAAAATAATGTATAATTAAATTTAAGAAAAAATAACGGAAGGTAAAAAATATGCAGCTTCTTAAAGATATGATAGCTGAAAAAGGCAAGGTTTTCCCGGGAAACATTCTTAAAGTGGATAGTTTCCTTAACCATCAGATTGATACTGATTTTCTCAACGAGGTGGGAAAAGAGTACTTTGAACGCTTCAAAAACGATAACGTTAATAAGATAATGACGATCGAAGCGTCGGGAATTGGCATTGCGTGCATTGCTGCGCAGTATTTCCACGTACCCGTAGTATTTGCAAAAAAGAATAAAACCAAGAACATTGCCGCAGATGTTTATTCATCTAACGTTGTGTCCTATACCCACGGCAGAGAATACACCGTTATTGTGTCAAAGCAGTTTTTGAACGAAAACGACAGAGTACTTATTTTAGACGACTTTCTTGCAAACGGATGCGCTATGATGGGACTTATCGATATAGTTAAGGCATCGGGTGCAACTCTTGTAGGCGTTGGAGCAGTTATAGAAAAAGGCTTCCAGCGCGGCGGAGATATGCTTAGGCGTGACGGTATTCGCGTTGAATCTCTTGCCATAATTGATGAAATGACAGACGATTCCATAATATACAGAGACTGATATGGATTTAAAAAATATCGAATACGTGCTTTTTGACCTCGATGGTACTATAACCGAGCCTTTTGACGGAATAACGAAATCAGTTCAGTACTCTCTGTCAAAGCTTGGCGTTGAAGTAGAGGACAGAACCACTTTGAAGCCTTTTATCGGTCCTCCCCTCAAGTATGGTTATATGACCTTTTTCGGATTCGATGAAGAGAAGGCAGTGGAAGCCGTAAGGCTTTACCGTGAGTATTATAGCGACAAAGGAATGTACGATTGCACTCTTTACGACGGTGTTGAAAAGCTTCTTTCTGATATGTCGAAGAAGTACAGGCTTGTTCTGGCAACGTCTAAGCCGCTGTTCTTCGCCGAAAGGATTTTGGAAAAGTTTGATTTGAAGAAATATTTTTACCACCTTGTAGGTGCGACCTTTGACGATAAGATATCCGAAAAAAGTGACGTTATAAGAAAGGTCATAACCGATTTGACACTCGACCCTGCAAAAGCTATTATGATAGGGGACAGATATTACGATACCGAGGGCGCAAATGAAAACGGTATGCAATCTATCGGTGTCACCTACGGATATGGCGTACGAGAAGAATTTAAGTCTGCCGAGTTTATATTTGACTCGGTGGAGGAGATGTACAATTTTTTTTGCAGATAATGCAAAGTGTTTAAAAAACGGAGGCTATCTTGAAAAGAATATTTTTACTTTTTTTGATTTTGACTCTTTTACTCGCTGTGTCCTGTGCTAAGGATACACCCGAGGATATACCCGAGGTAAACGAGGAGATCGAAGCTCCCGTTGAGCCCGACCTGCCCGATGAACCCGAAATAGAAGACGAGCCTGTGGTAAATCTCCCCGAAGAGCCGGAGACAGACCCGACAAAAACGGAGATATCTCTCACCACGGGTCTTCCTTGCACACCCGAAACAAGAAGTGCCCGTCCTATTGCGGTAATGATAAACAACAACAAGGTAAGCTACCCTCAGGAATCTATTTCCAAGGCGGATATTGTATATGAGTGCGATATGGAGGGGGGCGTTACAAGACTTATGGCGCTCTTTTCCGACTGGTCGGAGCTTGGTAACGTAGGCTCTATGCGCTCGGCAAGAAATTACTTTATTGACCTTGCAATGAGCCATGATGCCATATACGTTCACGCAGGCGGAAGTCCTTCTGCTTATACAAGCATTGCCGATAGCGGTATAGATAATATCGACGGCGTTAATATGCACACTATCCCAGACGACACCTTCTGGCGCGACAAAGACAGAATAAGAGAGTGCGGATATGAGCATTCTATGTTGACAAGTGGAGAGAAGCTTCACATCGCCGTAACAAAGCTTAAATACCGCACTGAGCATAAAAGCTCATTTTCAAGCGGATATAGCTTCAAGAGTGAATTTTCAGAGCCCGTAGGCGGTAAGCTTGCAGAAAGTATAACCCTTGTTCATTCAAACTACATAACCGTTGAATTTGTTTACGATGTAAAAGCTTCGAGATATCTCAAGAGAAGCTTCGGTGCATCTCATATGGACGGCTCGAACGGCGAACAGCTTGCCTTCGAAAACGTAGTGGTTCTTTTCGTTTCCGAAAAGGTGGTTGACGATGAAGGAAGACTCGACCTCGACCTTATAGGTAATGGCAAGGGATATTACCTCAGCGGAGGCAAAGTGCTTGATATTGAATGGTCAAGAAGCCTTGAAGGAACACTTTTCACACTTACCGAGAGCGGTGAAACACTTACTCTCAATCCCGGTAAAACACATATAACTCTTTTTAATAAAAACAACTCTAAAAATGTGATAATAAAATAACGGAGGACACCCTTTAGTATGCAGAATTTCAAAAATTATCTTGCCGAGGTTTTATCGGACAAAATAAAATCGGCGTTCGGAACAGAAATTGACAGGGAGGAGCTTTCTCTTATGTTTGAATTTCCTCCCGAGCCTCAAATGGGAGACATAGCATTCCCTTGCTTCAAGCTCAGCCGTACACTTCGCCGTTCTCCTCAGCAGATTGCCGAAGCATTAAACGACGGCTTGACGGTTGAAGGTGCCGAAAAGACAGAGGTCGTTTCAGGCTACCTCAACGTGTTTATAAATGCAAGCTACACCGTAAACTCTATGCTTTCGTCGATTATCAAAGCAGGTGACAATTTCGGAAAGCTTACCGTTGGTGAAGGCAAGACAATGTGTATCGACTACTCTTCGCCCAATATGGCAAAGCGCTTCCATATAGGTCACCTCGGTACTACTGCTATCGGTAACTCGATAAAGAGAATACACGAGTTTTCAGGCTACAACTGTGTTGGCATCAACCACCTCGGTGACTGGGGTACACAGTACGGAAGACTTGCCGTTGCCTACAGTAAGTGGGGAAGCCGTGAAGAAGTAGAAAAACTCGGTGTAAAGGAGCTCGAAAGAATTTACCAGAAATTCTACATCGAGGCGGAGAAAGACCCCTCACTTAACGATGAGGCAAGAGCCGCGTTTACTAAAATGGAAAACGGCGACGAGGAGCTTCTCGCTATCTGGCGTTGGTTTAAGGAAATAAGCCTTAAGGAGTTTATGACTACCTACGACCTTCTGGGTATCAGCTTTGAAAGCTATAGCGGCGAAAGCTTCTATAACGATAAGATGGATGCCGTTGTAAAGGAAATAGACGAAAAGGGGCTTCTCGTTGAAAGTGACGGAGCAAAAATAGTTCCTCTTGAGGACTATAAGATGCCTCCCTGTATTATTCTTAAAAGCGACGGCTCGACAATTTATGCAACACGCGATATAACCGCCGCCCTCTACCGTAAGAAGACCTACGATTTTGATAAGTGTATTTACGTTACCGATGCAGGACAGAGCCTCCACTTCGCACAGTTCTTCAAGGTAATAGGACTTATGGGCTACGATTGGGAGGACAAGCTCGTTCACGTGCCTTATGGAAAGGTAAGTATTGCAGGTCAGAAGCTTGCAACCCGTGCAGGCAATGCGGTGCTTCTCACCGACCTCTTTGATGAGGCGATAAGACGTGTAAGAGCGGTTATTGAAGAAAAGAATCCCGACTGCGAGGATAAGGACGAGATTGCAAGAAAGGTAGGCGTTGGAGCCGTTATCTTCAATCAGCTTTCCGCAGGACGTATCAAGGATATTAACTTCGTATGGGACGAAGCTCTCAACTTCGACGGAAACACAGGCCCTTACGTTCAGTACACCTACGTTCGCGCTTGCAGTGTTCTTGAAAAGATTGAAAGCGGAAACACAGAATATCCCGAAACAGTAACCGAGGAAGAAAAGGAAATGATAAAGACACTTTCTCTTTTCCCACTTCGTGTATCTCAAGCACTTGAAGACTATGAGCCCTCGATTATATCAAGATATATGCTCGACGTAAGCCACGCCTTCAACCGATTTTATCATAACTGTCCTATAAGCAAGGCAGACGAAAAGACAAAGGCTTTAAGACTCGATATCTGCCGCGCTACAAAGTCGGTACTCGGTAACGCTCTTTGGCTTATCGGTATGGAAAAAACAGAAAAAATATAAATTTCAAAGGAGATAAAATAAATGAGCGGACATAGCAAATGGGCTAATATAAAGCATAAAAAAGAAAAGACCGATGCCCAGAGAGCAAAGGTTTTCACAAAGATTGGTAAGGAGATTGCAGTTGCAGTAAAGGAAGGCGGTCCAAACCCCTCCTCCAACAGTAAGCTCAGAGATATCATCGCAAAGGCAAAATCCAACAACGTTCCCAACGATAATATCGAAAGAATCATCAAGAAGGCAAGCAACGAGGACGCTAACTACGAGGTTATTTACTATGAAGGCTACGGTCCTTCCGGTATCGCCGTAATAGTTGAAGCAACCACAGATAACCGCAACAGAACAAGCGCCGAGGTTCGTCACTACTTTGATAAATTCGGCGGTAATATGGGTGCTATCGGATGCGTAAGCTTTATGTTCTCTGATAAGGGTGTCATCCTTATTGAAAGCGAAGACATTGACGAGGACGTTATGATGGAGGATGCGCTTGAAGCAGGTGCCGAGGACGTATCTCTCGACGAGGATATCTTCGAGATAACTACATCACCCTCCGACCTCTCCGCCGTTGCAGATGCACTTACCGCAAAGGGTTACAAGTTCGTTTCCGCAGAGCCTTCAAAGGTTCCATCTAACTACTCATCCCTCGATAGTGAAGACGATGTCACAATGATGACAAAACTCCTCGATGCTCTCGACGACAACGAAGACGTTACTAACGTATGGCATAACTGGGATAATTAAACAAGAAAGAGTTGCAATTATTTGCAACTCTTTAACTTTTATATGAAAAACTTGACTTTAATTCATTAAAATGGTATACTTATATAATAAATTCTCCTTTGTCCTCGAAATTTGGAATATAATCCTCGGTAGCAGAGCTTCTTTCTTGGACAAACCCCTTGAAACCCAGTTTTTCAAAGGAGTCACACACTCTTTTGTATTCAAGAGAGGTGAGCTTTCTGTTGATTTCGGGAAAGTCACGGCATTTCTCCTTTGGAGTAAACTGACTCATAAGACTCACAAGAAAGCTTTCGTTTCCGAAACGCTCGTAAAGCTCACGAAGGATGTCTATTGAATCATCCTTGTGAGATGGGAGAATGAGGTGGCGTACAACGACACCCTTCGTCATAATGTCCCCGTCAAATTGGGGCTTTCCTGTCACTTTTATCATCTTTTCGAGAGCCTTTATGGCAACGTCAAAATAGTCGGGACAAAAAGAGTATCTTTTTGAAATATCGCTTGATTTATACTTGAAATCTGTCAAGAATATATCAACGACGCCCTCAAGCTTTTCAATAAAGCTTGCGTTCTCGTATCCCGAACAGTTATAAACTATCGGTATCTTTATCTCGTCTTTTAAAGGTGCGATAATTTTCGAAAGTCTTGGTGCAAAGTGGGTGGGGGTAACAAGATTGATATTGTGCACACCGCTTTTTGAAATTTTAAGAAAAAGCTCCTTTACCTCTTCGTCGGTGAAATCTTCCCCAAGCGCACCACCGCTTATTTTCTCGTTTTGACAGTATACACAGTGCATATTGCACCCCGAGAAAAATACGGTGCCCGAGCCATTTGTACCGCTTATACAAGGCTCCTCCCAAAAGTGACGTGATGCTCTTGCAATTTTTATTTTGTCTTCGCTTTTACAAAAGCCTGTGCCCGATGTTCTGTCTGTGTTACAGCCTCTCGGACAGGCGTTACAATAATAATTTTTCATAGTAACTAAATCATAACACAAAATAAGAGAAATTTCAAATGAAAAAAGAAAAACAAAAAGAAATTCCCTCATCCTTTGCCGAGGGCGCTATATCGGTGATGACCGTTCTTGAAACGGGGTCGAGAAAAATTGAAAGGATTTTTCTTTCAAATCCCGACAAGCTTAAAACAGACCGAAAGATAGCAAGAATAAAAAGACTTGCAGATGAAAAGAACATACCCTTCGAAATCTGTGACGAGAGCTTCATCGAAGAAAACACGATCGGTTCTACCCACGCTGGACTTATCGCTATTGTAGGGGATAGGGAATACGTGTCCCTTTATAAAGCTTTTGAAAAAGAAAACGGATTTGTATGCCTTATTGAAGGAATAGAAGATCCATATAATTTCGCATACTCCGTACGCTCTCTCTATGCCGCAGGTGTAGATGCAATAATTTTATCAAAGCGCAACTGGATGTCGGCGGCAGGTGTTTGTATAAGAGGCTCAGCAGGTGCTACCGAGCTTGTGCCATGTGCCATATATGATGATAATGACACACTTATAGAGACCGCCAAAAAGCACGGATATAAAATAGCTTGTGCAGATATAGAAACAGATACCCTCCACACCGAAGCAGACCTTTCAAAGCCCCTTTTTCTCATAGTGGGCGGAGAAAAGAGAGGAATTTCGAGAGCACTTCTCGATTCTGCTGACGAAATAGTTAAAATTGATTACGGACGAGACTTCAATATGTCACTAACAGCGGCTTCTGCTACGTCTATACTTGCATTTGAAGTGCTTCGTCAGAATAAGAAAGGAAATTGAATCCATTATGTTTGGAAATCTTATAGGCTTTCTTTACGCCATACCGGGCGTGCTCTTTGCGTTGTCGGTTCACGAATTCTCCCACGGCTACGTTGCATATAAGCTTGGCGACCCTACTGCGAAAAATTACGGCAGACTTACTCTTAACCCCATAAAGCACCTCGATATTTTCGGCGCTATTGCTATGCTTATTGTAGGTGTTGGTTGGGCTAAGCCCGTTCCTGTCAACACGAGGTATTTCAAAAAGTATAAGCGTGATACGGCGCTTGTGGCTATTGCAGGACCCCTTTCTAACGTACTCTCTGCCTTTGTGGGAACACTCCTTTATTACCTCATCATTAAATTTATCATGACTCTTAAGCCTGACGTTTTCCTTTCACCGTTGTGGAGCGGAATTAGTGAGATAATAGTGAGCTTTATTTTCGTAAACGTTGGACTTGCGGTGTTCAATCTTATTCCCATTCCACCCCTTGACGGTTCGAGAATAGTTGACTCCTTTTTACCACAAAAGCTTCTCGTGCTTTACCATAAGTACGAAAGATATATAAGCCTGATACTTCTTCTTGTTGTAGTGTCCGGCTTCGTAAGTCCCTATCTTCAGATGGCGATAAACTTTATCGTAGGGCATATTGAAAATATCGTGAGGTTAATAGTTAGAATATGACAGAAACCTTTAAGTATCAAAACGAGGCTTTTTCAGGTCCTCTCGACCTGCTACTAAGCCTGATACAAAAGAATAAAGTAAGCATATACGATATCCCCATTGCCGAAATACTCGAACAGTACGTGGACTATATGGAGAGTATGCGTGAAGCGAATATAGAAATCGCGGCAGAATTTATCGTAATGGCGTCCGAGCTTCTCTATATAAAGTCAAAAATGCTTCTTCCGAGAGAAGAAGAGGAGGAAGACCCGAGAGAAGGACTTGTAAACGCCCTCGTTGAATATCAGAAGATAAAGGTCGCATCACAGTTTCTTGGTGAGCGTATGGAGTTTTATTTTTCGAGATTTAACTCAAAGCCTATGCCCACCGTTATAACCAAGGTTATCCCCAATGGTGACCCGAATGAGCTTTACGACATAATGCTCTATCTTCGCACGGTGCGTAAAGACAAACGAGATACCGACAAAAAGGCATCTATCGGTACAATCCTGAACGTACCCGTGGTATCTATCGAAGAAAAAATAGTATACGTGCTACGAATTCTCATAAGGTCATTAAGATTTGACAGACCTGTGAGTTTTAAGGTACTTTTTGGCAATAATAAAGGAAGGTCGGACAAGGTTGCTTGCTTCCTTGCTCTTCTTGAACTTGTAAAATCTGGCAGAATTTCCATTTCCCACGACGGTGAAGAGGACTATAGAGTAGTACTTAATAAAGATAAAAATAAGGAGAGTGATGATAATAATGCTTAAGTTTTCCGAAGGATATCTTGCATATGACGAAGAACAGCTTACAGGTGCTCTTGAGGCAGTGCTTTTTGCGGCAGGCGAGCCTGTGTCACAGGAAAAGCTTGCAGAAATTTTCGGCATCACAAATTCCGAGGTCGATATAGTTGCAACCCGCCTTGAAGATAGACTGAGACTCACTATTGCAGGTGTTGAGCTTGTAAGAGCAGAAAAGAATTACCAGCTATGCACAAAAGCATCACACGCCGATTTCGTTACAAAATATCTCGAAATAAAACGCACCTCTCCTATGTCCAAGCCTGCCCTTGAGGTACTTGCGGTAGTTGCCTACAGACAGCCTGTAACAAAGGGCTACGTTGAGCAGATAAGAGGAGTTGACTGCTCGGGTATTATGAATACCCTAGTCGAAAAAGGTCTTGTTGAGGAAAAAGGACGACTTGATGCACCGGGAAGACCTATTCTATATGGTACGACCCTTGAGTTCTTAAAACGCTTCGGTCTAAACTCCATTTCTGACCTTCCTGAAATTGATGACGGTCAGATGAAGATAAACGTAGAATGATTATTCTTTATATATTGCTTGCACTTTTACTCCTTATAACTCTCATTCTCTTTTTGAACGTGTCCTTTATCTTCGAGTTAAAGGAAGAATTTGATTTCAAAATAAGAGTTTTATTCTTTACCTTAAAGGGAGATAAAATTGCAAAGCTAGCAGAAGGACGGACAAAAGGGGAGAGCGACGAAAAGGCAAGCCCTACTCCTAAAAGCAAAATAAAAAAGCCACGAGGTATATCCGATACTATCGAAAGTATATCCGCCATTATTGATTTGATAAAGGCGATATTCGGCGAATTTATACGCTATGCGAGACTTAAGGTGTGCTACGTTGACGTTAAAATCGCAACCGACGATGCCGCACACACAGCGCTTATTTACGGTGCCGCATCAAGTGCTATATATCTTGCACTCGAGTTTCTTGATACTTTAGTGACTCTAAAAAAGAACTATAAAAAAGTTTCGATTTATCCCGATTTTACGACGGATAAAACAGAAGCAAAGCTGAAAATTATACTTAAAATTAAACCTATACACGTAATATTTGCCGCGGTACACCTGTTACCTGTACTTGCGGATAAAAAGAAAGGAAAATAATATGAATAACGAAATGCCTCTCAAGCAAGTGATTGATTCTACTCTTGAAAACCTCAAGAATATTATGTCTACCGACACAGTTATCGGTGAGCCTATTCAGGCAAACGAGGACACAGTTATTATTCCGGTATCAAAGGTTTCTGTAGGATTTACCTCCGGTGGTGTTGATTTTGACGGCAAGAAGACCGACAACAAGCATTTTGGCGGCGGAAACGGAGCAGGAATGTCGGTAAGCCCCATAGCCTTTCTCGTAGTATCAAAGAACGGAGTAGAGCTTCTCAATATCAATAAGGAAACTCCCAACACTCTTGCTGATACCGTAAGCGACTTCGTTTCAAAATCTCCCGAGCTTATTTCAAAGCTTCGCGAAACCTTCAAGAAGGAAAAGAAGGAAAAAGCAGAGGAAGAAAATAAGGAAGAGACGGCAGAGAATACAGCAGAATAAAACTCTTTTCCCTTGCATATATTGTAAAAAATAATGTATGTGAGGAGAAATATCTTGAAAAAAACAAGCTTTATTAAAGTTTTATGTCTCGGTTTCGTTTTATCTTTAATTCTCGGTGTAATATCTTTTGCCGATGGTGCGTTTTATCCTACCGTATCAGAGGAGGATAAATTTCCCAACGTTTCAGCAGACTCCTACGTGCTCGTTGATGCACGTACGGGAGAGGTGCTCTTTTGCCACAATGAAAAGAAGAGAATGCCTATTGCCAGCGTTACAAAGGTAATGACCGCATTGGTGGTGCTTGAAAACGCCGACCTTCGTGATATTGTGACAGTTAATGCCGAATCATGCGGAATTGAGGGCTCGTCTGTCTATCTTTACGAGGGTGAAAAGCTCTCCGTTGAGGACCTTTTATACGCCCTTATGCTTGAATCTGCCAACGATGCCGCAGTCTGCCTTGCAAATCACGTGTCAGGCTCGGTGTCTGACTTTTCAAAACTCATGAATAATAAGGCAGAAAAGCTCGGACTTCGTGACACTCATTTCAATAACCCTCACGGACTTGAAGACCCCGAGCACTATTCCACGGCTGTTGATATAGCCACAGTTTGGTGCGAAGCCATGAATAACCCTGATTTTCGCCGTATCGTTTCTACTAAAACCTATAGGATAGATTTATCCGAGGAGGACGGCTACAGATTCCTTTCAAATCATAATAAGCTTCTCAAATCCTTTGAGAACTGCATTGGCGGAAAAACAGGCTTTACAAAAACCGCAGGCAGATGTCTTGTGTCGGGTGCAAAGGTAGATGACCTTGAGCTTGCTCTCGTAACCCTCAACGCTCCCGACGATTGGAACGACCATAAAAAACTTATGAGCTATGCAATGAAGCTTTATTCCAAGGTGAACGTTGCGGGAGAGGGGACTCTCTCCTACGATATTCCCGTTGTAGGCGGTAAAAAGGAAAAGGTGAGGCTTTCCAATATCGAAGCCCTCACACTCACAGTCCGTGACGTGACTGCTTTGAAAAGCAGAATCGAAGCACCGAAATTCGTATATGCACCAATAGAAGTAAAAGAAAAGCCACTTGCAAAGGTGGTCTATTCAATCGACGGTAAAGATGTGGCAGAGCTTTCTCTTTATCCCGAAAACACAGTATCAATACCTGAAAAACAGGGATTTTTCAAAAGGATTTTCAAATCAATTTTCAAATAAAGGACTATTATGGAAAACGCTGAAGTACGAATACAAAAATTTATATCCGATTGCGGAGTAATGTCGAGAAGAAAAGCCGAAGAGGAAATTATAAATGGTAAAATTTTCGTCAACGGCACAAAAGCCACAATCGGACAAAAAATAAACCCCACAGATGATATCGTAACCTATCTCGGCAAGATTGTAGAGAGAAATGATAAAAAGATTTATCTTATGCTCAATAAGCCCCGCGGCTACGTTGCAACCCTTTCCGACGAAAAGGACAGAAAGTGCGTTGCCGACCTTGTACGTGATATAAATACACGTGTCTATCCCATCGGAAGACTTGACTATAACTCCGAGGGCGTTCTTCTTATGACAAATGACGGGGAAATAGCCAACCGCCTTATTCACCCCAAAAGCAACGTCGAAAAGGTGTACCTTGTACGTATTAAGGGCAAAATCGAGGACTGGCAGCTTGAAAAACTCAATGCTCCTATGGTTATAGAGGGCTATCACCTAAAGCCTGTTAAGGTAACAATAGAGGATAGCACAGGAGAAAATGAAGTACTCCGCTTCGTTCTCCACGAGGGTAGAAACCGACAGATACGTAAAATGTGCGAACAGGTAAACGTATTTATCACAAGACTTAAAAGAGTCTCTATCGGTAAAATATACCTCGGCGGACTCCCCGCGGGCAAATGGCGTCTTCTTACTAAAGGTGAAGTAGACTACCTTAAATCGCTGTGATTTTGGAGAAGTTAAAATGAAAAAAGTACAGACCTTATTTTTGCTTGTCCTTTTAATGCTCATTTTTACCTCCTGCGTTTTTACTTATAATCTGAAATTAGAGGATATCGATAAAGTCGAGAAGGCGGAGATAATTAAGTATAAGGTAGATGACCTTCCCGAAAAAATTGAGTATACGGTTGCCGAAACTGAGGCGCATATAATGCAAGAAACAGAAGAAGCGCCCCAAAATGCGATTTTCATCGTTTCACCCGTTGGCGGAAACCCTGTGTATTACGCCTTTGAGAACTCTCTTACAATAAGAGGTTTTGATAAAAACACTGAAGCCTATTGCGAGTGTACTCTAAATCTTCCGGAAGGCTTTGTTGACGGCAAGATCGTTTACGCTTCAAGCGGTGCAGGAAGCGGTGAGGTAGAAATGATAGCTTCGGCAAATAAAGACGGTGAAGAAAAGTTTTTAAGCTACTTCTTTTTCGCAGGCAACGAAAAAGGCTATCTTTGCCCCGTATTTGTGAATATTTTAAGCCGCAAACCCGATTACGTAAAATTAAATCAGGAGTCATTCGACTCCTGATTTTTAATATTCAAGTCTCTTATTTTTTATAAGCTCGTCCTTGTACCTTGCAACGTAGTATTTTGCCATTGCGAGGTTTTGTTCACTGAAGTTTCCGCATTCCTCAGGCTTAGCCCCAGGTATTTCACCCTCAAAATTCAGAATAAAATCACAAGTGTCAATTACAAGAGGAAAAACGTCGGCAGGGGATAGGTCTCCGAACATTAAAAGGTAACAGCCCGTTCTGCAGCCCATAGGACCGAAATAAACTATGTCTTCTTTTCTGTCAGAGTTTCGAAGATATGTCGCACCCAGATGCTCTATTGTGTGAAGGGCAGGCATATCAATTACAGGCTCACGGTTCGGGGCGGTAATACGAAGGTCAAAGGTCGAAACTGTAACTCCGTTCTTCGTATCTTTTCTTGATAAGTAAAGACCCGGGAAAAGGGATAAATGATCTATCTTGAAGCTTTCAATCTTATTCATAAAAACACCTCACAAAGTTTTATATATTTTACCACAAAACAAGTCAAATGACAATAATTTATTTCTTTTTTGTCAATAATTAAAAGGCATACTTGAAAAAGATAATAATATATGTTATAATAATCACACTCTATTTGGGGCTGTAAAGGTTTCGACGGGGTTTTTGAAGCGAGATAAGCGGGTAGAGTAGCAGAACTCTTCAAAACTGTAAAACTTAAAAATAAACGCTAACAAAAATTTAGCTTACGCTGCCTAACTAATGGCGGCCGTCTTACCTGAGAGTATCGCGGCTCAGGATAAGGCGTCACTTAGCGATGAACGTATAAGACTTAAGCTTTGCGGTTTTATATGAATTTATGAAGCTACGCCAATCGGGGCTTGTCGA
Source organism: Eubacteriales bacterium (assembly GCA_045594565.1). Taxonomy (GTDB): domain Bacteria; phylum Bacillota; class Clostridia; order Oscillospirales; family SIG627; genus RGIG6353. Next base: position 439 of record JAZNYT010000112.1, on the reverse strand, counting down.
TGAGCCTTTTTTGACGGAACTAAATCACCGACTGCACCCGGAGAAGTTTTCGTGAATGAAGTTTCGGACAGGAGTTCGACTCTCCTCAGCTCCACCAAAAAATCGACTTGTCTTGACAAGTCGATTTTTTTATCCAAGCCGACAGGCTTGGCATATCATCAGCACGATAGTGCTGTATATCATCAAGGGCGGCAATAAAGCCGTTGTTGTATCTCATCACACCGTAAGGTGTGTATATTTCAGTCGGCTTGATGATATACAAAACTTCGTTTTGATGATATGCAATTCCTAACGGAATTTGCTATATGTACTTCGTACGCGATATATCTTTGATGCGATATGTTGCCTTACGGCAACGAGATTTATATCATATAGCAACCGAATAAAATAAAGTTATATCGAATTTGCAAAGCAAATATATCGTGCGAGCAACAGCGAG
>JAZNYT010000111.1:0-4790 GCA_045594565.1 Eubacteriales bacterium | reverse complement strand
AGATATTATCCCCCCTCACAGTAATGCGGCAGTATTCGGCAAGGAATATTTTGCTGAGGGTGACGAGTTCCCTCTCCTCTACTCGAATATGTACAATAACTTCGCCGAAAAAGAGGATATGCTCAAGGGCTCTGTTCTCGTTTACAGACTAGAAAGAGCGGGAGACTCGTTTAAAACAACCCTTCTTCAGATAATTCAGGTAGGTTTCACAGAGGATACAGACCTCTGGCACTCGGAGGACAAGAAGGACGCCCGTCCTTACGGCAACTTCGTTGTTGACAGAGATACAGGAAGACTTTACGCCTTCACGATGCGAGATATGACAAAAAGCACAAGATATTTTGCATTCAATATGCCCGGTCTTGACGATGGAGAGATGGATGAGCGCTTCGGAGTCAGAAGAGCGGTACTTGAAAAAGAGGATATTCTCGAATACTTTGACACGCCTTACCATAATTTTCTTCAGGGAGCAGTGCTCTGCGACGGAAAAGTATATTCCACAGAGGGCTTTCACGAAAGAATACATCCTGCCATAAGAATAATCGACGTTAAAGAGAAGAAAGAGCTTCTTGCAATTGACCTTTTTGAAGCGGGTCTTCCTTATGAGGCGGAATTTGTAGACTTCAAGGACGGAGTTTGTTACTATGGCGACCACCTTGGAAATATATTTAAAATAGATTTTTAATATAAATACGTACAAGGAGATAAAAATGGACATCAAATTTATCAAAGACACAGTTTTTGAAACAGTCGACTTCAGTTACGACAAAGAAATTGAATTTTTCGAGTTTGATGGTGTCAAGGTTGAGTACGACGGCAAGACGGCAAGAATAGGCGCTAAAGAAAAGGCGGCTTTGGCACGAGGATGCTTTCTTTTTGCAATGAACATTTCAGAGGGCAAGAAGTCCTTTGAAATAGAAGAAAGAGCGCATTTTCCTTCTTGCGGTACAATGGTTGACTGCTCCCGTAACGGCGTTATGAAGGTAGAGGCTGTGAAACGCTACATCAACTGCATGGCATCTCTCGGTCTCAACTATCTCATGCTTTACACAGAAGATACCTACGAAATTGAGAACCGTCCTTTGTTCGGTTATCTTCGCGGAAGATACACAAAGCTTGAAATTCAGGAAATGGTTGCTTACGGTGAAAAGATGGGCGTTGAGCTTGTTCCATGTATTCAGACACTCGGTCACTTAAGGCAGTATCTTAAGTGGGGCAGAGGTGCGGGTCAGCCCGACTATACAGGCGAAAACTTAAACGACATAAAGAATACCGACGAGGTTTTACTTTGCGGTGAAGAGGAAACCTACAGATTTATCGAAGATGCGGTTAAGGCGTGCCGCGAGGCATATAAAACAGACCGCATACATATCGGTATGGATGAGGCAACAGACATCGCCAGCGGAAGATACTTAAGGCTTCACGGTATTCAGGACAAAAACGCCATTATGACAAAGCATCTTGACCGTGTTGTAAAGATTTGTAACAAGTACGGCTTCAAGCCTATGATGTGGAGTGATATGTTCTTCCGCATAAATGCTAACGGAAGCTACGGTAACTGTAATTTTGAATTTCCCGAAGGCTTTGCCGATACAGTACCCGACGTTAAGCTTATGTACTGGAGCTATTCTTCCCCCGATAAGTCGTCCTACGACGGTATGTTCAAAAAGCATCACGAGCTTGGCCGTGAGGTTACCTTCGCAGGTGCTATAAACACATATTTCGGCTTTCTTCCCATTTTTGAATGCTCTTATCGTGCGACGACAGCTTCAATGCAGTCATGTCTTGAAAATAACGTAAAAACCGTTGTATGCACCTTGTGGGGTGACAATGGAAACGAAACAAACGCTTTTCTCGCTAATCCTTTACTCCCCGTATACTCAGAGCATTGCTACAAGGGTAAGGCTTGCACCGAAGAAGACGTTGCAAGGGCATCTGAATTTTTAACCAAGATGAAATTCGAGGACTATAAGAAGTTTGGCAGACTTACCTACACCTATGATACTCCTTTAAGAAAGAACGACTGGTTCATCGGAAGAAGACTCTTCTACGGAGACGTGCTTTACGATATGAGTGTTACAGAGGAGTCCTGTGACAGAACAATAGCAATCTTCAACGAGTCCATCGAATGCATGAAGTCATGTATGGAAAAGAAGGACGTAAACGAAAAATACTATCGTTATGCTTACCTTGTATATTCGATTTGTGCATTAAAGGCAGAGCTCAGAAAGAATCTCAGGAGCTCTTATCAGAAGGGTGACAGAAAGTATCTTGAAAAGGTACTGAACGAATACCTTCCCCGCCTTATATCGCTTCACAAGGAATTCCTCGTTTGCCACAAGGAGCAGTGGTACGAGACCTACAAGCCTTTCGGTTTTGAAGTACTTTCCTTCCGCTACGGCGGTATAATCTCCAGACTCAACGATGCTGTTGAAGCTCTTGATAAGTATCTTAGCGGTAAAATTGACAAAATCGACGAGCTTGAAGAAAAAATCGTCATAAACGAGGACGGCTACGCGGCTCTTGTCAATGAGCTCGTTACTCCCACATACCAAATATAAAAAATGTTACAGGAGGACTAACGATGGATACAAAATTTATCAAGGACACAGTTTTTGAAACTGTCGGCTTTAGCTATGACAAAGAAATCGAATTCTTTGAGTTCGACGGTGTAAAGGTTGAGTACGACGGCAAAAAAGCAAAAATAGGAGCAACTGAAAAAGCGGCGCTTGCACGTGGATGCTTTCTTTTTGCAATGAACGTAACAGAAGGTAAGACATCCTTCGAGATTGAAGAAAAGGCTCATTTCAAGTCCTGCGGTGCAATGGTGGATTGTTCCCGTAACGGCGTTATGACAGTACCTGCAACAAAGCGCTACATCAACTGCATGGCGGCTCTCGGTCTCAACTATCTTATGCTTTACACAGAGGACACGTATGAGATTGAAAATCGTCCGAGATTCGGTTATCTCCGCGGAAGATACACAAAGCTTGAGCTTCAGGAGATAGTTGCATACGGTGAAAAGATGGGCGTTGAGCTTGTTCCCTGTATCCAGACTCTCGGTCACTTAAGACAGTATCTTAAATGGGGCAGAGGTGCGGGTCAGCCCGACTATACAGGAGAGCATATAAACGATATAAAGAACACTTCTGCAGTTTTATACGTAGGAAGTGAAGAGACCTATAAGTTCATCGAGGATGAAATCAAAGCTTGCCGTGATGCATATAAGACGAACCGCATACACATCGGTATGGACGAGGCTCCCGAAATAGGTCTTGGCAAATATCTTTCAAAGCATGGCATTCAGGACAGAAACAAGCTTCTCACAGACCATCTGGAACGCGTTGTGAAGATTTGTGAAAAGTATGGCTTCAAGCCTATGATGTGGAGTGATATGTTCTTCCGCCTCAATGCTAACGGAGCATACTATTCCTATAACTTTGAATTCCCCGAAAACTTTGCGGATACTATCCCCGAAGTAGAGCTTATGTACTGGGATTACTATCATCCCGAGAAGAGCCTTTACGACGGAATGTTCAAGAAGCACCTTGAGCTTGGCCGCGAGGTAACCTTTGCGGGCGGTATTACCACGTTCTACGGTTTCCTGCCCATTTTCGACTATTCCTACAATAACTCTATTGCGGCAATGCAGTCCTGTCTCGATTATAACATTCAGACTGTCGTTTGCACCTTCTGGGGCGACAACGGAAACGAAACCAACGTATTCCTGTCAAATCCTCTTCTCCCCATTTACTCCGAATATTGCTACAAGGGTAAGGATTGTACAGAGGAAGACATTGTGAAGGTATCCGAATATCTTACCAAGATTAAATTCGAAGACTACAAGAAGATGGGACGGTTCTCCTTCATTCACGATACTCTTATCAGAAAGAACGACCTTCTCCTCGGAAAGAGAATTTTCTACGGAGACGTGCTTTACGACCTCAGCATTATGGAAGAATCCTGCGACGACGTAATCGAGCGTTACAACGCTTCTGCAGAATGTATGAAGGCATGTATGGATAAGAAGGACCGGAACGAGAACGACTACCGCTATGCATACCTCATCTATTCTATCTGCTCCATCAAAGCAGAGCTTAGAAAGAACTTCAGAAAGTCCTATAAGAAGGGTGACAAGAAGTATCTTGAAAAGGTGCTGCGCGAATATCTTCCCACTCTTATATCACTTCACGAGGAATTTTCCGCTTGTCACAAGAAGCAGTGGCTTTCAACCTACAAGCCCTTCGGCTTTGAGGTACTCTCCTTCCGCTACGGCGGTATAATTGCAAGACTTCGCGATGCAGTTGAAGTGCTTGAACAGTACCTTAACGGTGAAATTGATATGATAGCAGAGCTTGAAGAAGAAATTCTTGTAAACGAAGAAGGCTATGCGGCAGACGCAACCTCCCTTGCATCACCTAACCTTGTAATATAACACTTACGAAAAATGATGGGCTTGCCCGTCATTTTTTATTGCAAATAAAGAAAATATATGATATACTGTAAAAAAATACACTAGAGGTTATTATGATTGTTCTTGAGAGTAAATATATATCGCTAAAGGTCAATGAAAGCTGTGTTGCTGAAAGCCTCGTCCTAAAGAAGAACGGTGAAGAACTTCTTGACACATCAGATAATTCACCTCTTTTTTCGATAATAGAGGAACGCCCATACAATAACGAAATAAAGCTTGCCTACCCCAATAAGCTTACCGAATTCAAGGCAAACAGAGTAAGACGCGAGGGCAATAAACTCATCGTCGGCTTCGAGCTGATACATTTTGAAGCGGT
>JAZNYT010000110.1:0-29334 GCA_045594565.1 Eubacteriales bacterium | reverse complement strand
CGCGAAGAAAATGAAATTTGGAATAATAAAAAGAAAGTCGTTTGCGACTTTCTACATCAGAAAAACAATGGCTTAATCACACTTTGTTTGCACTTTCTCTTTTGAAAGTGTTTTGGTGTGAAAACCGAAAAAATATTTCATTTTCGGTTTTAGCCAAAATATCAAGCTTACAAAAAAGGATTATACTATGAATTTAATGGGAATAGATATGGGCACCACCTCCGTTAAGACGGCGGTGTTCGATGAAAATCTGAAAGAAAAAATTACTCTCACAGCAGACTATACTCTTGACTCTCACGGAGACATCGTTGAATTTGACGGTGAAAAGTACTGGGAGATAGTAAAGGGAGAGATAGAGAAGGTAGCGGCAGAAATGACGGTTGATGCGCTTGCGGTAGATACCCAGTGCGAGACCCTTATCCTTACCGACGAGAACGGCACGCCTGTCCGTCCCGCCATTGTCTGGCTGGACAACAGAGCCGTAGCAGAGGCAGAGATAATAGAGAAGCATTTCGGTCACAAAAGAGTTTACGAGGTGACAGGACAGCCCGAAATTACGGCGACCTGGCCTGCCTGCAAGCTTCTTTGGGTGAAGAGAAACGAGCCTGAGGTATGGGCAAAGACAAAGAGAGTATTCCTTCTTGAAGATTGGATTCTATATAAGCTTACAGGTAAATTCGTAAGTGAAAAGACACTGCAATCCTCTACTATTTATTTTGACATCCACCACGGTGAGTGGTGGCAGGAGATGCTCGATTTCATCGGAGTTACCTCCGATATGCTCCCCGAGCTTCACTCAAGTGCAAAGCTTGTGGGTGAGTATCAGGGCATCAAGGTAGTGACCTCGGCTATCGACCAGATAGCAGGCGCTATCGGTGCAGGTGTCGTAAAGCAGGGTATCGTCAGCGAAATGACGGGTACCACAATGGTTATATTTATGCCATCTGACTCTGTTCCCGAATACGATGCAAAGAGCATCGTGCCCTGCCATTATAACTATGACGATAAATACTGTCTCCTGTCCTGGACCCCTACGGCGGGAATGGCTCTCAAGTGGTTCAAGAATGCTTTTTGCGAGAACTTCTCCTTCAGAGAGCTTGACGAAATGGCAGAAAAGGTGCCTGCAGGAAGTGACGGCGTAACCTTCCTTCCTTACCTTTGTGGCTCCACAATGCCCAAATACAACCCCGATGCAAGAGGAAGCTTTACAGGAATTACAACCGAGCATAACAGAGCGCACTTTGTTCGAAGCGTTATGGAGTCGGTAACCTGTATGCTGAAATCAAATCTCGACTATCTCGGACTTGAGACAAGCGAGATAAGAGCCATGGGAGGCGGTGCGAACAGTCCTCTCTGGTGTCAGATGAAGGCGGATATGACGGGCAAGCGACTCGTTACCCTTAAAAACAAGGAAACCGCATGTCTCGGCTCGGCAATTCTTGCCGGAACGGGTGTCGGCGCATTTGAGTCGGTAGAAAAGGCTTGTGAGAAAATCGAGCTTGACCGCGTATATGAGTCAAAGGGCACAGATTACAGCGAGTGCTATGCGAGATATCTCGCTTATGATAAGATACTTAATACTGTGAAATAATGAAGATCGAAGAATGAAGAGTGAATAATTTCGGACATTTTGGCTTTGCCAAAATCACAATTTATTGTAATTTTGCTTCAAGCAAAATTTACCTTAATTATTCATTATTCAATATTCACTATTTATTAAAAACCGTTTTCGGTTTTAACCAAAATATATCATAAAAGCGCAGAGATTTTGAGATAAAATCGTGCATCTCGAAGGCGTCGGCGTACTTTGTACGGCAGTCCGAGAGAGGCGCGAAGAAAATGAAATTTGGAATAATAAAAAGAAAGTCGTTTGCGACTTTCTACATCAGAAAAACAATGGCTTAATCACACTTTGTTCGCACTTTCTCTTTTGAAAGTGTTTTGGTGTGAAAACCGAAAAAATATTTCATTTTCGGTTTTAGCCAAAAGGTCTAAGCGTCAAAAAATATAAGATAAAGGAGATTTATTATGTCAAAGGTTGGATTTGTCGGCTTCGGTGAGGTAAATACCCCCATCGATATAATCATAAGAAAATGCGAGGCGGCGGCAAAGGGACTCGAAAACGAGGGACTCGACCTTGTTAAAGTATATCCCGTTACCGACGACTACGAGGAAAAGGATATAAAGAAGGCTGTTGAAGTGCTCAAAAGCGAGGAGTTTGACTGTCTTGTTGTTTGCATTGCAGGCTGGATACCCACACACGCAGTTGTTAAGGTAACAGAGCATTTCAGACACATTCCCATGGTGCTTTGGGGACTTTGCGGCTGGATGGAGGACGGAAGACTCGTTACTACCGCCGATCAGGCAGGTACTACCGCTATCCGCAAGACCTTCTTCGACCTTGACTATACCTTCAAGTACATATACGATATTATAGGTCTTCCTTCCAATACAAAGAAGGTTGCAAACTACGTAAAGGCTGCAGAGGCTGCAAAGAAGCTTCGTCACGCAAGAACGGGTATGGCAGGCTACCGCGATATGAACCTCTACGGAACACAGGTTGACGGACCCTCCTTAAAGCGTGAAATAGGTCCCGAAATCGAGACCTTTGAAATGCTTGAAATTGAGCAGAGATATCAGAAGATAACTGCCGAGGAAAAGGACGCGGTTATAAAGAACTGTATGTCCAAGTGGAAATTCCTCAAGGAAGCTAAGCGTGAGGGTCTTGAAAAGGCGGCAGGCTACTACCTTGCAGTAAAATCTCTTGCAGATGAGAGAGGCTACGAGGCAATTTCTCTCAAGGACGTTGACGGTATGAAGAAGCTTCTCGGCTTCCCTCCCGCACCTATCTTTATGCTTCTTGCAGATGAAGCAGGACTTCTCACTATCCCCGAAAATGACGGCCTTGGAAACATTACTCAGCTTATGGTAAGATATCTCACAGGTCAGGCGGCACCCTACCTTGAATTCTACGAATTCTTTGAGGATAGCGTTCTTGCAGGTGTTCCCGACTACGTACCTGCGGCTGTTGTTGACGGAGACGTTACAGTTATGCCCGCCGCATTCGGTGAGCTTTCAGAGGGTATCCTCAACGTTTCGAAGGTTAAGCCCGGTGAGCTTACTATGTGCCGTCTCACCTGCGTTGACGGTGAATACTATATGCACATGGTAAAGGGCGAGGGCAAGACTCCTATGAAATGGGAGGAGGCAGGCTGGACTCAGCCCGCACCTCAGCTTCCAGGTCTCAGAATCGAGCTTGACGACGTAGAGGCTTTTGCTGAAAACGTAATGTGTCAGCACTACATTATCTCCTACGGCGACAACACAGAGCTTATCGAAAACCTTTGCGATATTCTTAATATCGAAATTATATGAAGCTTCACAGAATACACAAAATACATAGAAGGCTTGTAAACAATAGAAGCTATTTTGTGGACAAGAGCGTGGGCGTAATTATTATCGCCTGTCTTTTCCTCAGCTTCGCATTTATATCGCTTACCAAGAACTGCTTTTCTTCCGCAATGGTTTTCATTGTGGAAGAAGGCGTTCTTACTAAGTCTCAGACAGGAGTTATAACAAGCTCATTTTACGTAATATATGGTATTTTACAGATAGTTGGCGGACTTCTTGCCGATAGGTGGCATCCCGAAAGGCTGATAACCATCGGCTTTATCGGCGCAGGTATTGCAAATGTTGTAATATACTTGAACCAAAGCTACGGGGTAATGCTGGCCGCGTGGACCTTCAACGCTCTCACCCAGTTTCCTGTATGGCCCAGTATCTTCAAGATAATATCCTCTATGGTAAATCCGTCGGTACGAAAGCCCGCTATGTTCCTTATGACATTTGCAACGTCAACGGGACTTGTGTTCGGATATATTCTTGCCGCATTCGTGTCACGCTGGCAGATGAACTTCCTCGTTTCGGCGATAGGTCTTTTCTCCATAGCACTTCTCTGGTCTCTTGTGTGGGCGTTTGCGGTAAACAAGAGCGAAATGGTACTCAACGAGCATGAAGCGCCTACCGTTCCTCATCATGATGAGCATCCCGACTTCAAGATATTTCCCGCACTTATAAAGAGCGGTGTAATTTACGTTATATTTTTTAATCTTATTGCAAACGTATTTGTAATCGGAGTAAAGAGCTTTGTTCCCTCTATTATCAGAGAAAGCTATGACAACGTGTCCTCCTCCTTTGCCACTATTATCAGTATAATAGTACTTGTAACAGGAGCTCTCGGCTCGGTTTTTGCAAAGTTTTGGTATCCGAGACCTTTTAAAAATGAGGTAAAAATTTTCGCTACAGCTTTTTCTCTCGCGCTTATCCCTTGCGGAGTAGTGCTTTTTGTAGGTAAAATAAACTACTGGATAATCATATCCGCTATGGCACTTCTCATGGTAGTTATTGCCAGCAGTAATCTTTATTACTCTTATATTTCATCATATTTCGGCAGATGGGGTAAGAGCGGTACTCTTTCGGGAATTACTAACTTTGCTGCATCCTTCGGTGTTGTTTTTGCAAATTTTGTACTCACCCGAATTGCCGACGGCTTCGGTTGGACCATAACACTTATCGTTTGCTTCTGCTTGCTTGCTCTGGGCGTAGTTCTCGCTCTCATTGCCGCACCCAAGTGGGAGAAATTTAAAAAGGACGGCGAAAACTAAATTGAAAAGGATTCCAAGGCACATTTCTCTCGGAAATTACGTATCAGACAAACGTATGAGCCTCCTTGTGCTCATTACCGTTTGTACAATATATTCATTTATCTGCCTTACCAAGAACTGCTTTTCCTCCGCAATGGTCTTCATTGTGAGCGAGGGTGTTTTGACAAAATCCGAAACCGGAACTATTACGGGTGCATTCTATATTGCTTATGCCTTCCTTCAGCTTGTGGGGGGCGCTCTGGCTGACAGATGGCATCCCGAAAGACTGCTTACCATAGGATTTCTTGGTGCAGGTGTGGCAAATCTTGTAATTTATTTCAATCAAAGCTACCCCGTAATGCTCACCGCCTGGACGTTTAACGCGGTGGTGCAGTTTGCGGTATGGCCCTCTATTTTCAGAATTATATCCACAATGCTATCGCCTTCTCACCGAAAGAAGGGTCTTTTTGCGGCAACTCTCGTAAATCCCTTTGGTGTTGCTATAGGCTACGTGGTGGCGGCACTCGTGTCCTCCCGATGGCAGATGAACTTTCTTATTTCTGCAGTGGGACTTATTCTGTCGGCGCTCCTCTGGCAGCTTGTATGGGGAATTGCCGAAAAACACGGCGAAATTAAGAAAAATGAAGACGATGAGCCTACCGTTCCTCATCAGGACGAGCATCCCACCTTCAAGCTTTTGCCCACCCTTTTTACAAGCGGTGCAATGCTTCTCATTGTGGCGTCATTTATTAAGACGTCCTTCGACCTTGGTGTAAAATCCTTTACCCCCACAATTATCAGCGAAAGCTATGCATCGGTGTCTCCCTCCCTCGCAACGATTATAAGCATCGTTGTTATAGCGGCAGGTGCTCTCGGTGTTTTTGTGGCGAAGCTCTGGTATCCCAAGCCCTTTAAAAACGAGGCAACGGCAGGGGGGGCTATGTTCTTCTTTTCGCTTATCCCCGCCGCGGCACTTCTGTTCCTCGGAAAGCTCAACTACTGGGTAATAGTTGTTGCTATGGCAGCTCTTGTACTCTTTATGAGCTCTGCACAGCTATATCTTCTCTCATATCTGCCTGTTCACTTTAACCGTTGGGGCAAGGGCGGTACCGTTTCGGGTATTGTTAATTTTGCCTGCTCTCTCGGTGTTGTTATGGCGAATATGGGCTTTACAAGAGTGGCGGATGCTTTCGGATGGGGAGTTACGGTAAAGCTTTGGTTTGTACTTATCCTTGTGGGTTTCCTTCTCTGCCTCATATCAGTTCCTATGTGGAAGAAGTTTATTAAAAATAATTGAAAATTGAAAATTGAAAATGGAAAATTATTGTTGATTTTCTTTTGGAAAATCTTCCAATATTTAAGTTATTAAGGGCAAGAAATGAATATTATTGAAACCAAAACGTTTGATTTTGCTAAAAGAATTGTTAAATTAAACAAATATTTGAAGGATAATCATAAAGAGTTTACTTTATCCCATCAACTACTCAGAAGCGGAACCAGTATAGGTGCAAACGTAGCTGAAGCGGAACAAGCGCAAAGCAGAAGCGATTTTTTGTCGAAAATGAATATAGCGCTAAAAGAAACTGCAGAAACGAAATACTGGTTGAGGCTTTTGTCGGAAACGGGATATCTTTCTCAAAAGGAAAGTACTTCTATTTTGTCTGATTGTAAAGAAATAGAAAGCTTGCTTGTTTCGATAGTAAAAAACACAAAAACGGAATATTGAGCTTTAATTGAAAATTTTCCGCAGGGAAATTCACCTTAATTTTCAATTTTCAACTTTCAATTTTCAACTGAAATTTAACGGAGATGATACTTTGAAAAAACTTAACTACAAGTGGGTCATTGTGGCGCTTTGCTTCCTCATGACCTTTACAACTCTCGGTTTTTGTTCATCTACAAAGAGTCTCTTTATAGGTCCTATAACAGAGCATCTTGAAATCGACCGAGGAATTTTTTCAATAAACGATAGCCTCAGATTTATCGTTACCGCCGTTGTGAACGTATTCTTCGGCGCTCTCGTTATGAAACTCGGAGAGCGAAAAATGATAGCAACGGGCTTCCTCTCCCTTATATCGGGTGTCCTTTGCTACTCCTTTGCCGAAAACGTGTGGCTTCTTTATCTTGGCGGAATACTCCTCGGTATCGGATTTTCACTTACGGGCACTACCATAGTGGGTGTCGTTGTTACCAAATGGGTAAAGGAAAACAAGGGTACTATAATGGGAGCGATACTTGCCTCCAACGGTCTTGGCGGAGCCCTTGCCATGCAGATAGTAAACCCTCTGATAGACGGCAGCTTTTCAATACCGGGCTACAAGATAGCCTATATCGTTATCGCCTGTGTTCTGGCGGTGGTCGGAACGCTTATTACTCTGCTTTTCAAAAACGAGCCTCCTCACGCTGATCGCGTAGAGCAGGTCACTCATACGAAGAAGAAGAGGGGACAGAGCTGGGAGGGTATCTCCTTTGACGAAGCAAAGAGAAAGAGCTTCTTCTACGGAACTCTCGTTTGCATCTTCTTCACAGGTGCTATTCTTCAGGCGATAAACGGCGTTGCCGTTCAGCATATGAAGGACACGGGCATTGACTCGTCTCTCGTTGCAACTATATGGAGCGTTCATTCTCTTTGCCTTGCGGGATTTAAGTTCCTCACAGGCTTCATCTACGATAGAGCGGGACTCAGAAAAACGGTAAACCTTTGTACCGTGGTGTCTGTTATCGTTATGTTCATTCTCGGTTCTGTTACAAATTCAACTATAGGAATTATATTCGCGATAATTTATTCGATATTCTCGGGTATGGCACTTCCTCTCGAAACTATTATGCTTCCCATATATGCAGGCGACCTCTTCGGTGATAAGTCCTATGCAAAAATTCTCGGACTCATCGTATCCTTCAACACCGCAGGCTACGCGGTAGGCGCACCTCTTATGAATTTAAGCTACGATATCTTTGGCAGCTACAAATACGGTCTCTATTTCTGCGGATTTTTGATGATAGGCGTAATCGTTGCCCTTCAGTTTGTAATAACGGCGGGGAACAAGACAAGAGCAGAGGTTGAAGAAAGAAAGCTTGTAAAAGAATAAGGTTAATAAATATACAAAAGGAGAATTATTATGAACAAGATTAAAATCGGTTGGTCAGAACAGAGCATTGTTCCCGAAGGCAGAAAGGTTGACCTTGTAGGTCAGTTTTATGAAAGAATTTCCGATGTAGTTGAAACTCCCATTTCTATTACCGCTTTGGCAATAGAGTGCGGTGACGATGCGGCAATTTTCTGCGTTTGCGACCTTGTATCTACATCCCAAGCGCTTCTTCGTGAAATTCGTGAGGCTATTCCCGAAGGACTTGGCATTCCTAAGGACAAGATAATGCTCAGCGTTATACATACACACACTTCTATGGGCTATTCAGGAAGAGGAGACGGCTTCGGAAGCTCACTTCAGTGCCTTATGAAGATTAAGCCCGAGCACATCGAGTACGTACCCCTCGTATCCGACAACGACCCGGATATCCTTCGTGGTGACGAGGCAAAAGCCTTCATCATCGAAAGAGCGGTAAAGGCTATCGTTGAGGCTTGGGAAAAGAGAAGCGAGGGCGGTTACGCTACAGGTTTCGGACGTGCCGCTATCGGTATGTGCCGCAGAGTATGCTATGACGACGGCTCTGCTAAAATGTGGGGCGACACCAATATGGCTAACTTCACCGAGCTTGAAACAGGTAACGATGGCGGTATCGAAATGCTCTTCACCTACGATACAAAGGGCAAGCTTACAGGTGTTATCGCAAACATCGCGTGTCCTTCTCAGGTGCTTGAGCATCAGAACTTCATTTCCTCCGACCTGTCAGGTAAGATAAAGGGCCTTGTACGTGAAAAGTACGGCAACGACGTAAACTTCATCTACTTCATCTCTCCCGCAGGCGACCAGTGTCCTCGTGATATGGTACGTTGGGTAGATGCCGAAATCAAGCTTAACGACCCTAACATTATAAGAGACTACATTATCGAAAGAGATGCTGACCCTTCTATGTTCGACGTAAGCGGATGCGAAAGAGCTGCACTTCGTGCGGTAAACGAAATTTTCTACGAGCTCGACCACGTAAAGAACGTTGTAACCGAAACAGAGCTTGAGCATAAGAAGCTTACAGTAAGCCTTCCCGTAAGACGTGTTACCATTGAGGAAAAGGATGCGGCTGTAAGAGAGCTTGAACGCTTCTTCGAGAAGTGCGGTGACAAGATTGACTATGCCGACAACGCTAATAACATGATTCACGCAGGTACTATCGCAAGATATGAGTATCAGCAGGAGCACAATATGTACGACATTGAGGTACACGTGCTTCGTCTCGGCGATATTGCTTTTGCTACCAACCCCTTCGAGCTTTTCCTTAACTACGGTAACCAGATGAGAGCTCGTTCAAGAGCAAGACAGACCTTCCTTATTCAGCAGTGCTGCGGTGCATTCGGATACCTTCCCACCGAGAAGGCAGAGAAGGGAAGCCACTATTCCGCATTCGTATCCAGCGGTACAACAGGTCACGAGGGTGGCGACATACTTGTAAGAACAACTGTTGAAGAAATAAACAAGATGTGGAAGGAAGAAAAGTAAAATGAAATTTACTGCAGTCGGTGACGTTCTCGTTCAGAAGAGAATGACGAACGAGTACGAAGGCTTTCGCGAAATAAGAGATTTCATTATGGAGGGTGATGCAAGATTCTTCAATCTTGAAACTACTCTCAACTATGAGGGCGAGTGCTTTGCATCACAGTTTTCGGGAGGAACTTACATCAGAACTAACCCCGAAATGTACTACGATATGCTGAATTTCGGCTTCAACATGACTACCGCCAACAACAATCACGCTTTCGACTTCTCCTTTGAGGGACTTCAGAGAACCATCGAAACTCTCGACGAGAGCGAGATAGTACACGCAGGTCTCGGTCAGAATCTTGCCGAGGCTTCTGCTCCCCGTTATCTTGAAACAGAGAAGGGAAGAGTAGCGCTTATTGCGGTTAATACATCCTTCAATCCTGCTATGATGGCAGGCGAGCAGTCCAGACGTGTTATGGGCCGTCCCGGTATAAACGGCATCAGAGTCACAAGAAAGATAATGCTTCCCGAGGAGGATTTCGAGAGAGTTCGTATCATCGGTGAAAAGACCAAGATAAATGAGTCTAAGAACATCACCAGACGCGAAGGCTACTATCCTTTCCTTCCCGACGGTGTATGTGAGCTGGGAGACCTGCAGTTTGTGAAGGGTGAGAGTTACGGTGTAATCTACGAAGCAAAGGGCGCTGACGTGGAGCGCCTTAAGAAATCCATAAGAGAAGCGAATATGGCGGCAGACTACACTATTGTATCAGTCCATAACCATCAGATATGGGAAGAGAAGAAGGACACAGTGCCTCCCTTCCTCAAGGAGCTTATGCACACTATCGTTGATGCAGGTGCCGACGCGGTTATCGGTCACGGACCTCATCTTCTCCGTGCTATCGAGGTATATCAGGATAAGCCTATCTTCTATTCGCTCGGCGACTTCGTTATTCAGCTCTACGACGTTGCCTTCGCTCCCGAGGATTTCTACAAGAGCTACGGCATGAATTCCGATTCTACTGTAATGGAGCTTCTCGAGAAGCGCTCTGCAGGCTTCACAAGAGGTCTTATGGAGCAGGACGTTATGCTTGAAACTGTAATTCCTCTTTGGGAGACCGACGAAAATAACAAGCTCGTTTCCTTGAAGCTTATGCCCGTTAAGGCATCCAAGGGCGAGGGTAAGCACCTTGAAGGACTTCCCAAGCCCGCAAAGGATACGGCGTTTATTGACCACTTGGCAGAGCTCTCAAAGCCTTATGGCGTTGATATTAAGATGGAGAATGACGGCATAGCGACTTGCAAATGGTAAATCAAATTAAAAATGGAAAATTGAAAATGGAAAATGGAAAATCTTCCATATTTAGCATTATGGTATAAAAATGAATTCAATTGAAGTGAAAAATGCTTTGAAATTAAATTACAAAAGTTTTCTCTCATAAAAACTTCAATTTTCAACTTTCAACTTATAAGAGGTTATTATGACAAATATCGAAAAGTTTTCTGCCGAGCATCTCGGTGAATTCGAAGAGCTTCTCGAAACGCTTGCACAGATTCCCGCCCCCTCGCATTACGAGGACAAGCGTGTCGAATTTGTAAAGAACTGGCTTGAAAATATCGGAGCCGAGGGCGTTTACGTTGATGAAGCGAAGAACGTTATCTACCCTGTGAACTGCGAGGGAAGGGACGATATCGTTGTGTTTATGGCACATACAGACGTGGTTTTCCCCGATACCGAGCCTCTGTCCTTCAGAAAGGACGATAAATATTTCTATGCGCCCGGTGTAGGTGACGACACTACCTGTCTTACCGCTCTTCTCATGTCAGCAAAGTTCTTCATAGAAAACAAGGTGGAGGCAAACCGCGGTATTCTTATCGTTGCAAACTCCTGTGAGGAGGGGCTGGGAAATCTCAAGGGCTCCAAGCAGATAATGAAGGACTTTGAGGGCAGAATAAAGGAATTCTATACCTTCGACGGCAAGTATCCTGCTATCGTTGACCGTTGTGTCGGCTCACACAGGTACGAGGTTATCTGCGAGACCGAGGGCGGTCATTCCTTCGGTGCGTTCGGTAAGCCTAACGCCATTGCCGAGCTTTCAAAGCTTATAACAAGGCTGTTCCTGGTAGAGGTACCGAAGAAGGAGAATACAAAGACCACCTACAACGTAGGCACTATCGAGGGCGGAACGTCTGTTAACACCATTGCACAGCAAGCGAAGATGCTCTACGAATACCGCTCCGACGACGCGGAATGCGTTGAAACAATGAAGAATACCTTCGAGAAGCTTGTTGCCGAGGCTAACGCCGAGGGTAAGGCTAAATTCACCGTAAACGTGGTGGGTATTCGTCCTTGCTCCAACGATTACGACGTAGCCCTTCATGAAGAAATGATTGAAAGGGTAAGAGCTATCACCGAGAAGTATACGGGTATGACCTGCACAAGACATTCAGGCTCAACCGACTGTAACGCGCCTATGTCTATGGGCGTGCCTGCGGTTTGCGTCGGCACCTACAGAGGATGGGGCACTCACACCCGTGAGGAATACGTTGAAAGAGCGTCCTTCGAGAACAGTATGAAGATAACCATCGACCTGATGCTTCAGTATTATAACGAATAATTTTTTCTTATCAAAGAGAGGGGGTTATAAAAACTCCCTCTCTTTTGACGTTTATAATAATTATCACGACGAAAATGAAAAAAATTTTATCAAAAAAAGAAAAATTATATAAAAATATAGAAATTTTCTATTTATAATTTTAGGATAGGTGTTATAATGGTAATAGAATGAGAAAATTATAGATTAAGGAGATAGTATGAAAATAGGATTTTTACCCCTCTACGTAAAGCTTTACGATGATTTTACACCAAAATCACGTCCTCGTCACGAGGCTTTTTATGCTGAGGTTGCAGATATTTTTGAAGAAAAGGGAGCAGAGGTTGTAAGAGCCCCCTTCTGCCGTCTTGCAGATGAATTCAAGAGTGCGGTAGCTCATTTTGAAAGAGAAAAGGTTGATGCTATCGTTACATTACATATGGCATACTCACCCTCCCTTGAGTCGATAGATGCCCTTGTTGGAACAAGCCTTCCCATTGTAGTTCTTGACACTACCTCGACACTTGAATTCGGAAATATGCAGTCCCCCTCCGAAATCACCTACTGTCACGGAATCCACGGCGTTATGGATATGTGTGCTATGCTCACTCGCCGAGGCAAAGACTATGCTATTGCGGCAGGTCATTATAAGGAGTCTGACTGCATCGATAAGGCGCTGGGCTTCGTTCGCGCGGCAATAGCGGCAAAGGCTCTCTCCGAGTCTCGCGTTGCCATGATTGGCGGACTCTTCGACGGCATGGGCGACTTCCGTGTACCTCACTCCGAAATGCTCTCCAGATTCGGCATTAAGGTGCTTGACAAAACTGCTGACGAAATGGCTCTTTACGAAAAGGCTATAACCGATGCAGAGGTTGAAAGGGAAGTAGCTCTCGATAAGGAAAGATTTGATTTCGACGAAAACTGCGATGAGAAGGAATATTTTGAAACTATTCGCTCCTGCCTTGCAGTAAGACGTATGATAGAAGAGGAAAAACTTTCGGGCTTTACCGCAAACTTCAGAACGGTAGGCCCCGAAATGGGACTTCAGGCTATGCCCTTCCTTGAGGCTTGTAAGGCTATGGAAAGAGGTATCGGCTATGCAGGAGAGGGCGACCCCTTGACCGCCGCATTCACAGGCGCATTCCTCAAGGCTTACCCCGAAACCACCTTCGTTGAAATATTCTGCCCCGATTGGAAAAACGACTTGATCTTCCTCAGTCACATGGGCGAGGTTAACTATAGAATCATAAATAGCAAGCCTTACGTTAAGCGTATGGGACTCAACTATGCCAAGGGACTTCTGCCCTTTGCAGGCGCCGCTCGTATGAAGGGCGGAAAGGGTGTATTCGTCAACATCAGCCGTGATGCCTTCGACTATAAGCTCCTTCTTTCCGACTGTGAGATGCAGGAGTATAGCGAGGACAATTTCAAGGGGTCTGTCAGAGGCTGGATGAAGGTGAATACCACTACTGCCGATTTCCTTGAAAAAGTAAGCGAAAACGGTGCAACACACCACAGTATATTCGTTTACGGCGCAACTGCCCGAGAGCTTGAATACTTTGCAAAGCTTCACGATATCGAAACCGTTATAATATAAGGAGAAAGAAATGAAGTATTTAATAGGACTTGATATAGGTACCTCCTCCGTCAAGGGTGTTCTTATGACCGCTGACGGAAAGGTGGTAAAGAAGGCACACGAGGGCTTTGATTACGTAACGGGTGCAGGAAACGTTGTTGAAATCCCCGCCAACAGATTTTTGAACTCCTGCCTCAAGGCAATAAGGACTCTTGCCGAGGCTTCTGACGGCGAGATTGCCGCAATATGCGCATCTGCCGCAAGCGGTAACCTTGTAGTGCTTGATGCCTTCGGAAACCCCTCAACCCCCGTTATAAACTGGCAGGACAAGAGAGTGGGGGATGAGGCAAGAGAATTGCTCGGAGATTTCGACAAGGACGCCTTTTATCGACAGATAGGCTGGCCCTTCGGCTTCAACGCATTCCCTCTTGCACAGCTTTGCTACATAAAGAAGCATAATCCCGAAATAATAGAGGAGTGCGGCATGGTTGCAATGAGCACCGAGTATCTTTACTACGTTCTCACAGGCAAGTGGGGTATCAGCTCATCGGCAGGCACAACGTTCTATCTTATAGACCAGGAAAAAGGGGAATATATTCCTCATCTCCTTGAAAAGCTCGGCATCGACGAAAGGAAGCTTCCTCCCGTTATGAAGTGCGGTGAGGTGCTTGGCGGTGTCAAGGAGGATATTGCCGAGGTTATCGGTGTAAATGCGGGTGTTCCCGTAGTTCTCGGAAGCTTCGACCATCCCTCCGCCGCAAGAGGCGTAGGTGTTCTCGACGAGGGACAGATGCTCCTTTCCTGCGGTACGTCCTGGGTAGGCTTCTTCCCTGTAAATTCAAGAGAGAAGATTGCGGCGGCAAAGACTCTTATCGACCCATTCCTGTCGGATAAGGGTGGCGCGTGGGCAACTATGGCGTCGGTTGCATCCCTCTCACTTCGAATCAAGCTTTACGTTAACCGATACATCGACGACTCCAGGGAGGCTTTCCACCTCTTTGCAAAGTACGCGGCAGAAAGCGAGCTTGGAGCAGGCGGACTCGTGATAAATCCCAAGGACGATTTTGATGACGAAAAGATACTTAAATTTGAGAAGAAGCACATTGCACGTGCCATTATGGAGGGCACTGTAAAGCTTCTGAAGGAAAAGCTTGACGCACTTCGTGAAAAGGGCATTTCCGCCGACTCCGCTATTATGGTGGGCGGTCCTTCGGAGAACCCTATGTGGATTCAGGTAATAAAGGAGATCTGCGGCATTCCCGTTAAGGTCATACACGGCGAGGTTGCAGGTGCAGTAGGCGCTTGCGTGCTGGGTGGTATCGGTGTAGGACTTTATGCTGACGAAAGAGACGCGCAGGAGAAGATAGGGAATATTTAAGATTGAAGAATGAATAATGAATAATTTCGGACATTTTGGCTTTGCCAAAATCACAATCAATTATAATTTTGCTTTAAGCAAAATTTACCAAAATTATTCAATATTCACTATTCATTAAAAACCGTTTAAAATGTCGAGCCTTAACAAAAGCGATGAGATTTTGAGATAAAATCGTGGAGTGCGAAGGCGTGGCTGTACTTTGTACAGCAGTCCGAGCAACACGCGAAAAAAATGAAATTTGGAATAAAAGGAAGAAAGTCGTTTACGACTTTCTACATCAGAAAAAAATAATAGCTTGACCACGCTTTGTTAGCACTTTCTATTTGAATGTATTATTGAGTAAAACCTGAAATGTTTCATTTTCGGTTTTAGCCAAAATGTCGAGCTTTTAGGAGATTGTTATGTATAAAGGACTTACTGTAACGGATTATGACAGGGAAGTGTATGAAAAAGAGCTGAAAGGCTTTCTTCCCGAGAATATTATAGACTTTCATACTCACGTTGAAGAGGAGAGCTTCACAAGACAAGGCTCTCACAATGGAGGCTCTTCCTGGACAGATTGCCTCGGAAAGAGCAGAAAAATTGAAGACCTTGTGGATTTCTACGAAAGAACGCTTCCCGATAAGAAGGTGACACCCCTCATTTTCGGAGGTTGTCTTTGCGATCTTGACGAGGTGAACTCCTACGTTTACAACAGAGGTAAGGAATACGGATTCCCCGCCCTTTACAGAACGAGCTACGATATGTCTCCCGAGGTTCTGGAGGAAGAGGTGACGAAGGGAGGATTTCTGGGACTTAAGCCCTACCTTTCCAACTGTCCCGAATATATTCCCCCCAAGGAGATACGTATATTCGACTTTCTTCCTCACTCACATCTTGAGGTGGCAAACCGCCACGGCTGGATAGTGATGCTTCACATTCCCCGTGACAAGCGTTTTCGTGACGAGGTAAACCTTGCAGAGCTTCACGAAATTGAGGTAAGATACCCCAACGTTAAGCTTATCATTGCCCATATCGGCAGAGCGTATGCCAAGGAGGATATCGGCAACGCCTTTGAGGTGGTAGGCAAGGGAAAGAACACCTACTTCGACTTTACCGCAAACCTTTCGGATGATGCTATACGTGCCTGTCTTGAGGCGGTAGGCCCGAAGAAGCTTATCTTCGGCTCCGACCTTCCTATCGCTATTATGAGAATGTACAGAATCGTTGAGGACGGCGTTTATTACAACGTTGTGCCAAAAGGTCTTTACGGTGACGTTACGGGTCAGGCTCATATGAGAGAGACGGATGAAAAGAACGTGACCATTATGTTCTACGAACAGCTTCTCGCCTTTAAGAGAGTCGCAAAAGAGATGGGACTCACTGCAGGCGATATTGAGGACGTAATGTATAATAACGCTAAAAAACTTATAGAAGAAACGAGGTAATAAATATGTATTTTCTTAACATGGAGGACTATGACCGCGAGGTCTATGAAAAGGAGCTGAAAAGCTTCCTTCCCGATGAATTTATCGATTTCCACGTACACGTTTTTAAGAACAACTTTGAACGCTTCGGCGCACAGTCAAAGGCGGCGGCAACAAAGGTTAAGTCGTGGGTAGGTCTTATCGGCAAGGATACGTACCTTGACGAAATGACGGTAGAACAGCTCAACGACACTCTCACTACCCTTTTTCCCGACAAGAAGGTAACACCTCTTATCTTCGGTTGTACAGGAAGAAACCTTGAACAGACAAACGGTTATATCAAAGAAGTGGGAGACAGATTCGACTACCCCATGCTTTACCGCACCGACTTCTCCATGTCGGCAGAGGAGCTTGAGGAGGCTATCATCAAGGGCGGATATCTCGGTATAAAGCCTTATATTATGAACCGTCCACACTACATACCCTATGCGGAAACGAGAATTTTCGACTACGTGCCTCACCATCACCTTGAGGTTTTAAATAAGCACGGCTGGATACTTATGCTTCACATACCCCGTTCAAAGCGCTTCCGTGACGAAGTGAACCTTGCCCAGCTTCACGAGATTGAGGAAAGATACCCCAACGTTAAGCTTATTATCGCTCATATCGGACGTGCTTACGCAAAAGAGGATATCGGTAACGGCTTCGAGGTCGTAGGACAGGGCGAGAATACATATTTCGACTTTACCGCAAACCTTTGCGACGATGCGATAAAGGCTTGTCTTGAGGCGGTAGGACCGAAGAAGCTCATCTACGGTACAGACCTTCCTTATGCGGTAATGAGACTCTACAGAGTAGTTGAGGACGGCGTTTACTACAACGTTGTGCGCCGCGGTGAGTACGGTGATATGACAAACGTTGCAAACGTCAAGGAGACCGACGAGCGTGACGTAACTCTTATGATTTACGAGCAGATCCGTGCATTCAGACGTGTCGCTCTCGATATGAAGCTTTCGGATAATGCCATCGAGGATATTATGTTCGGTAACGCCAAGAGACTTATCGACGAGGTCAAGTAAAATAAAAATTTAGGGGCTGTAAAAAACTCGACAAAGTTTTTTACAGCCCCTTATTTAGCGAAGCTTGATTGTATTGATTATTTTTCTTTTTTACTCTCCTATCACGGCTGCTATTCTGAAATAATTTGCACCCTTTTCGATTACAAATTTTTCGGAGAGTGTTTCTTCGGAGACTGTACCGTCTGGTCTTATAAGATGCTCCATATCACCTTCGGGAGGAATTCTGTCGGGCGGTGTAAACTCACCCTTTTCAAAGCTGGGCGGCAGATTTTCCACGTCGCCCTCAAGCTCTCTGTTGCCCTTTGGTCTGTTTTGCTTGAATTCCTCGGGTATTTCCATGTCCTCAAGTATTTCGGGCTTGAAATTCTCGGGTATCTCCATTCCCTCGGGTCTTTCAAATCCACTCGGGAATCTTCCGCCGTTAAAGCCTCCCATAGACGAACGCTTGCTTCCTACAAGCTGTGTATCTCCCTGCCATAAGGTGTACGTACCCTCTGTAAGACCGGGGGACGAGAAGATGAGCGTGGTAAATGCATTGGGGAGAGTATGTGAAAAGATAACGTCACCGTTTTCGTTTTTAAAGGTCAACGCCTCTCGTTCTTCTTTTCCCGTGAAGCTGAATACTACAAAGGTCTGACCGCCCTCCTCTATTCTGTCAAGCATGCTTCCGCCTGCAATTACAGTACCGCCGTTTATGTAAATTCCCTTGTCCGAGTCGATACCCGCGTCTTGACTCTTGGCGCAGGCAGAGGTGATAACGGTACCTCCGTTTATAACGAGAAAGCCGTTGGAGTCAATTCCGTCACCCTCGCCCGTTTCCCCTGTAACCTCAATTGTGAGAACACCGCCGTTTACTGTTGTTACCGACACGTTATCCTCGTTGGTGTTTATTCCGTCGTTACCGGATTTTATATTGATATTACCGCCGTTTATCGTGAGGTGAAGCTCGCTGTCAAGTCCCTCGTTTTCGGCATTTATGTTGAGAGTTCCTTCGCCGTCAAGAGTCATTGACATTCTTGAATAGAAGGCGGCGTCATACTTGTGAAGCTTCTTCGCAGCCTCAACTTTCCCGTCAACTACCGTTTCGGGCTTGTATATTTTTGCAACGTATGAGCCGTTCACAGTATTTACACTGTCCTTTTCGAGAATTACTCTGGCACCTGCGCCTGACAGGTCAACGTCCTTTGTGGAGTTGTCCTTGTCACCGCACTCGAAAACGTTATAGAAGATGACGGCAGGCGCAACGGTGGAGGTAATGTCTACACCGTCAAGAATAAGAGTGACTGTCGCCTCGGGGTCGTCCTCGGCATCCTCACCGAGGTCAACGGCAATCTGTCCGTGAGAAAGGCTTCCCTTTATTCTATACGTTCCTGCCTCTGTTATACGTACTACACTGTGCAGGTCAGCTTCTTCCTTTGAGTGAGAGTCATTCTCACCGCCCTCGCCGTAGGTGTAGTCGTGACCGTCCTCGTAGTAGATAACGTCGTTTGCAACGGTTACCGCATCCTTATTTACACCCTCGGCGATAATTCCGTCATCCGAGAGAAGAATGGTGGTCTCCTCAATATCCTCTGCCACTTCCTCCTTCTTGTCAAAACAAGCGGTGAGTGAAAGGGTAAGAGCAATCAAAAGTAAAAAAGATAAAATACGTTTCATAAAAACTCCTTTCATTTTTTAAGAGTATATATCATATTTTTAATTACACTTTTAAGATTTTGTGAAAAAATATTAAATTCCCACAACATTTGACATCTCTTTTGTTTTATGATATACTGAAAATTACTAAGAAAAACGAGGTAAATATGGCAGAAAACGTAAAGCTTATAGCAAACAACAAAAAGGCTTACCACGATTATTTCGTGGAGGAGAAATATGAGGCGGGCATTGAGCTTGTAGGAACTGAGGTAAAGGCACTCCGCCTCGGTCAGGTCAACCTCAAGGACTCATGGTGCGGTGTAGAGGACGGCGAAATGTACGTTTACGGTATGCATATAAGTCCCTACGAGATGGGTAATATTTTCAACCGCGACCCACTTCGTGTAAGAAAGCTTCTCATGCACAAAAAGGAGATAATGAAGCTTTTTGGACTTGTGGGACGTGAGGGGTACAGTATAATCCCTTTGCAGATATATTTCAAAAACTCAAGAGCAAAGCTTGAGATAGGTCTTTGCAAGGGTAAAAAGCTTTACGATAAGCGTGACTCGGCGGCAGAAAAGGACATGAAGCGTCAGTCTATGAGAAACGTAAAATTATCCGGAAGAATAGACGATTAAAATATAGGTTTTCGGGACAAATAAATGGAAAAAAGGCTTGATAAAATAAACGATAAAATATCTATATATCAGTATACCGAGGGCTTTTCCTACGGCACCGACGCGGTGCTTCTTTCAGCCTTTGTCAAGGTGAAGAGGGGTCAGATTGGTGTGGAGCTTGGTACGGGTACGGGAATTATTCCTATACTTATAACCCATCACAAGAGCCCCGAAAAAATCTTCGCCTTTGAGATACAGGAGGACTATGCACGCCTTGCCCGTGAGAACGTCACCCTTTCGGGAATGGACGGAAAAATCGAGATAATACACGACGATATCAAGAATATAACTCCCTACTACTTCAGGGAAAAGGGCGTTGAGAGCGCTGACTTCGTTTTTTCAAATCCCCCTTACATGAAAATGACCTCGGGATATCTCAACGAAAGCGAGAGAAAGCTTACGGCGCGCCACGAGCTTTTCTGCGATATAAAGGACGTTTGTGCTTCTGCCTCAAGGCTTCTCAAAAACGGCGGTGACTTTTTCGTCATCTACCGCCCCGACAGAATGTGCGACCTGTTCGTTGCAATGAGAGAGTCGGGTATTGAGCCAAAGGAGCTTCTTGAGGTGCAGTCGAGGGCAGGCGATGCCCCCACCCTTATTCTCGTCCGCGGAAGAAAGGGCGCGTCTTCCTCTCTTAAAATAAATGCCCCCTTCGTTATTTACGAGGGGGAGGGATATACCGACGGTATGCAAAGGGTTTATGCCGAGGGTAAAATTATTTGATTGTGTTAAGCTTTCGGTAGCTTGTAGGGGAGAGGTTTTTAAGCTCCTTAAAGCGCCTTGAAAAAAGGTTGTTATCCTCAAAGCCGCAAAGCCTTCCGATTTCGGTAACGCTCATATTGCTTACTGTGAGAAGATGACAGGCATTTTTTATCCTCACCTCGTTCAGATATTCCATAGGGGACATACCGACGGTCTCTCTGAAAAGCCTTGTGAAATGGCGGGTCGAATAGTTGGATTTACGGGAGAGCGTTTCAAGGGTAATGTTCTTATCGTAGTTGTGTTCTACGTATCTTACTATTTCCTCTATATCCGCGTGTATGGGAGAGCTTTTGCATAGACCTCTTTTTTTGCACTTGCGGAGAATTATATTAAGCAAACTCAAAAACATTTCATCACGGACGTATTCGTCCGTTTCGTTTTTTATAATGTCCGATATTGCTTCGGCGTATCTTAAGGTGTTGGCATCGAGAAAAAGGTCGCCTTTACTCACGAAAAGTATTTCAAAATTGACGCTTTCGGAAAGACTCGTTTCTTCTGCCCGTTTTTTAAGCTCTTCCATATCGAACTGAAAAACAACACAGTAAAAATCTTCAATGTCCGTCTGCCTGTGAATTATTCCTTTTTTGTGAACGTAAACGTCACCGGGCATTACGGCTTTATTTTTTTCATCCACAATATCGGTAGCGCTCCCTCCGAAGCAAACGTACATCTCGTCCTTGTAATGCTTGTGGGAGGGGAAGTTTTTATGGCGGACGGTCTTGTTTATACCGTCACGGAGAACACTTTCGTACACAAAATCACCTCTATTATGTCTCAAATATACTATAATTTGTCCCGAATGTCAACACAAATTTCTACAAAATAGACTATAATGAAGCCGTAGATACAAGGGGGGCAAAACGATATGAAAAACAAAATGATGTCAATGCTGGTAAGGCTCAGCGGAAATTCCAGTCACTACAATCCCAATTTCCATTTTGAAGAGGACGTCTGGAATTACATAATCGACAATGCGCCAAAGCACGGAATAAACACTATAGTCCTTGACGTAAACGATGGACTTGAATTTGCCACACACCCCGAAATAGCTCTCAAGGGTGCGTGGACGAGAGGAAAATTGCGTCTTGAGCTTAAAAAATGCCGCGAGAGAGGTCTTACGGTTATTCCCAAAATGAACTTTTCGGCGGCTCATTCCCACTGGCTTGGAGAATATCACCGAATGATGTGCACTCCCACCTATTACAGAGTGTGCAACGACCTTATAAAAGAGGCGTACGAGCTTTTTGACCACCCTGCCTATATACATCTCGGTATGGACGAAGAGGATGCAAAGCACGTAGCAGGGAAGGACTTTGCCATCTACCGACAGGGAG
This sequence comes from Eubacteriales bacterium, assembly GCA_045594565.1. Taxonomy (GTDB): domain Bacteria; phylum Bacillota; class Clostridia; order Oscillospirales; family SIG627; genus RGIG6353. Next base: position 7,655 of record JAZNYT010000110.1, on the reverse strand, counting down.
AGCTTTATTGGCACGATTTGAGGTTTCTCCTTGACTGTGTAAAGGATACGGGCGCGATGCCCTGGATTTGGTCTTGTCCTCTTTTCGATAATCCCGAGGAGTATAAGAAGCATATTATGCCCGACGAGGTGCTTCTCTCGCCTTGGCACTACAACGCATTCAGAAAAGAGCATTTCACTCCTATTGAGTCGAGAGCCGAGTACGTGGCGTACTACAACGAGGGTGAATACGCGAAGATGAATATAAAATATGTGGAGGATGACCCCTTCCTTGTGCGTTTCAGAGAGGTTGCAATCCCTCTTATGAAGGAGGGCTATCTCTACGCGCCCTGCGGCTCGGTATATAACAGATGCGAATATAATCACTCCGACCTTTTGGAATATTTTAAGCTTAATGCACCCGACGAGCAGATTATAGGCTTTATGTCGGCGCCTTGGTTCAGGACTCTCAAGGAGAACGTACCTTACTTCGATGAAACCTTTAAGTATTTTGGCGAAGCAATAGAAAAATTTTATAAACAGAGGTAAATAAAATGGCTTACGAAGAGAACAAAAAGAAGGGCTCAAACTCAACTCCCAAGCTTATTGAGAAGCTTAAAAATCGAGAGAAGATATTTGCCGCATATATGGGAGAGGTAATGTCTCCCTTCTTCGCTTCCCCCTACTCCTGGTCGGGAGCGGATATGGTAATAGTGGATATGGAGCACGGAGCATTCAACCCCGAGCACGTAGGTGACTTTGCCGTTGCCTGCAACGGGGTGGAATTTCCTGTTATTGCAAGAATTCAGGACTGCGAATATCACTGCATTTCAAAGTGTATCGACCAGGGCTGCGATGGAATTCTCGTGCCTCGTACAGAGACTATGGAGCAGGTAGAGCTTGCCATTGCATCTATGCGGTTTTTCCCCAAGGGAAAGAAGGGTGTCGGTGGCAGAGCGTGTCTTCGCGGTGATACTATCGATGAATTCAACAAGAAGCGTCTTATATTCTTACAGATAGAGTCGCCTCTCGGTGTTTCTAACCTTGATGAAATAATTACAAAGCACGGAGATGAGATTGCGGGTATTATTATCGGTCCGTCGGATATGTCCATAATGTGCGGATGCCCTCTTGATATGAATGATGAAAGGCTTATCGTGCAGATAAAGAAGACGATTGAAATATGTCAGGCTCATGAAATGTCGGTAGGAATGTTTATGGGTACTCTCGATGACTGCGCAAGGTGGTACAAGGAGGGTATGAACATATTCTGGACCGGCGGAGAATGTGGTTGTCTCGGTATGGGACTTAAATATTTTGCCGACAATATAGGAGCACTTTAATGAAAAAGGTTTTAGCGCTTGTAAACGAAAAAGAGAATATAAACTACAAAAAGATACTTCTCGAAAAGGGAATAGAAACCGTTTTCTGCGAGACCTCCGACGAGGAGGAGATAGCGAAGGTGGGTGTTGGCGCAGAGGCAATTATCTTTGCCGCAACACGCTTCACCGACTCCCTTTTTTCAAAGCTTCCCGACCTTAAAATTATATCGAGGAGGGGTATCGGTATCGACACAGTTGATATGGCGGCGGCAACACGTCACGGCGTCAAGGTGTGCAACTGTCAAGGGTATGGCGCAAAGGACGTGGCACAGCATACCGTGGCACTGCTCCTCTCTCTCATTCACAGAATCCCCACCTACGACAGCCGTATAAAAGCAGATAATAACTGGAGCTACGGCGACGTGCCTATGGCAACAAGACTTTCAGAAAAGACGGTTGGTATCGTAGGATTTGGCAGAATATCAAGGTCGGTAGCAGGCGTTGTTTCGGCATTCGGAGCAAGGGTCTTGACCTTCGACCCCTTTGTAAAAAAAGAGGATGCCGAGAAAATTGGTGTTGATTCCGTGACCCTTGATTATCTTCTTGAAAACTCCGATATTATATCCGTTAACGCACCTCTTACCGACGGCACGAGACGTATGATAAACGCCGAGACCATAGGGAAGATGAAGGACGGGGCGATGATAATAAACACAAGCCGTGGCGCTCTTATCGACGAGGAGGCGCTCATCAAGGCGCTTGAAACGGGCAAGCTTTCGGGAGCGGCACTCGACGTTTTCGAAAAGGAGCCCTTTGAAGATGACAGCCTTTTGAGAACACTTCCGAACGTAGTACTGACCCCTCACGTGGCTTGGCACTCACGAGAAGCTATCCGTGACCTTGATATTGAGGTTACACAGAATATTATCGACTATTTCGAGGGAAAGCCTTTGAAAAATGCACTGAATTAGTAAAAAGCTTCGGCGGATATGCCGAAGCTTTTTTAAGTGAAAAATTGAAAATTGAAAATTGAATTTATTAAACCGAAAATTTTCGAAGAAAATTATCCATAACTCTGAACTTGCCTTTTTTCTTTTTTTGTGCTAAAATTACACAGTAAACCTTTTGTGGAGGAAATTATGTCAAACGAAATTGTAAAAGGCGCGCTCTACGTTGTAGCAACCCCCATAGGAAATCTCTTGGACCTCACCGACAGGGCAAAGAAGGTGCTCTCCGAGGTGGACTTTGTGGCTTGTGAGGACACGAGAGTCACGGGAAAGCTCCTTATGTGTATAGGAGTAAAGAATAACCTTATAAGCTACCACGAGCATAACAAGCGTGAAAAGGGCGAGGAAATCATTGCAAGACTCAAAAACGGGGAAAGCGGTGCTATAGTGAGCGACGCGGGAACCCCTGCCATTTCTGACCCGGGTGAAGACCTTGTAAGGCTTTGCGCCGAAAACGGTGTTGATGCGTATGCCGTACCCGGTGCCTGTGCCGCTATTTCTGCTCTTTCAATATCGGGACTATCCACAAAACGCTTTTCCTTTGAGGGCTTTTTGTCCACCAATAAAGCCGAGAGAAAAAAGCACCTTGAAGAAGTGAAAGGCTCGACCTACACTCTTATTTTCTACGAAGCCCCCCACAAGCTTCGGGATACACTTTCGGCAATGCTTTCTGTTCTCGGGGACAGAAGAATATCTCTCGTTCGTGAGCTTACGAAAATTAACGAGGAGGTATTCCGCACAACCCTTTCGGGTGCGGTAGAATACTACAAGGAAAACAATCCCAAGGGTGAGTTCGTGCTTATCATCGAGGGGGCAAAGCCCGAGGACGAAGAAAAGTTCTGGGAGTCAATGTCCGAAACCGAGCACGTTGAATACTACCTTGAAAAAGGACTTGAAAGAATGGACGCTATTAAGGCGGCAGCACGTGACAGAGGAGTTTCTAAAAGCGTGATTTATAAGAAAGTATTGTTATGATAAAATTTGATAAACTTTTCAAAACAATGAAGGATAAAGGCATATCCACTTACGTTTTGCGTGAAAAGTGCGGAATTGACAGCAAAACCGTAAGACGTCTTAAAGCAAACGAGAATATAGAAACGAAAACGCTTGACAAATTATGCTCGGTGCTTGACTGTAAAATTGAAGATATAGCTGAATTCGTAAAAGATTAGATAAAACTGTTAAAAATTTAACGAAAACTATTGTAAAAAATAATTTTCTGTGATATCATACTATATTGGAAAACAATTTTAATCAATATAAAGAATAGGAGAAAAACAATGTATAACAAGAAGACCATTGAGGACATTGAAGTATCCGGCAAGAGAGTCCTTGCAAGATGTGACTTTAACGTTCCTCTCAAAGACGGCGTTATCACCGACGACAAGAGAATAGTAGGAGCGCTTCCCACTATCAAGTACCTTTCAGATAACGGTGCAAAGGTTATTCTTTGCTCACACATGGGCAGACCTCACAACGTTCTCAATTCTACCCTCAAGCTTTCCAAGAAGGAAAAGAAGAAGATAGAAGCTCTTCCCGAGGAAGAAAGAGCAGCTGCAACAGAGGCGGCTCTTAAGAAGGGTGCTGGCGATATTACAAAGCTTTCTCTTGCTCCCGTTGCAAAGAGAATTTCAGAGCTTCTCGGAAAAGACGTTATCATGGCAAAGGACGTAGTAGGCGAGGACGCAAAGGCTAAGGCTGCCTCCCTCAAGCCCGGCGACGTTATGCTTCTTGAAAACGTACGTTTCCATGAGGAAGAAGAAAAGAACGACGAAGCATTTGCAAAGGAGCTTGGCTCTCTTTGCGATATATACGTAAACGATGCATTCGGTACAGCTCACCGCGCACACGCTTCCACTGCAGGCGTTGCAATGTTCTGCCCTGAAAAGCCCGCAGTTTGCGGTTACCTCATTCAGAAAGAGGTTGAGGTTATGGGCGGCGCTCTCACAGAGCCTGCACGTCCCTTCGTTGCGATCCTTGGCGGTGCAAAGGTTTCCGACAAGATCGGCGTTATCAACAGCCTTATCGAAAAGGTTGACACCCTCATCATCGGCGGTGGTATGGCTTACACCTTCTTCAAGGCGTTTGGCGAAAACATCGGTACATCTCTTTGCGAAGAGGATAAGCTTGACCTTGCTCGTGAGCTTGTTGAAAAGGCTCGCGCTAAGGGTGTAAGCTTCCTTCTTCCCGTTGACAACATCATCGCAAGAGAATACGATGAGAATGCAGTTAATATGAGAATCTACTCCGACTCTATCCCCGACGGCTGGATGGGTCTTGACATCGGTCCTACAACAACAGAGCTTTTTGCAAAGACCGTTAAGGGTGCAGGCACTGTTATCTGGAATGGTCCTATGGGCGTTTCCGAGTGGGAGAACTTTGCAAACGGTACTAAGGGCGTGGCAAAGGCTCTTGCAGAGTGCGGCGGTATCACCATCATCGGTGGCGGTGACTCTGCGGCAGCAGTTGAAAATCTCGGCTATGCTGACAAGATGACTCACGTTTCAACAGGCGGCGGTGCTTCTCTTGAGTTCCTTGAGGGACTTGAGCTTCCCGGTATCGCTTGTCTTAACGACAAATAAGAAAAGAGGATTTTTAAAATGGAAAGAAGATACGTTATTGCAGGTAACTGGAAGATGAACAAGACTCCTGCAGAGGCAAAGGCACTTCTTGCAGAAATCGTAAAGGCAAATGCAGGCAAGACTGCATGTGATATTGTTCTTTGCGTTCCTGCTATTGATATTCCTGCCGCAATTGAGGCAACAAAGGGTACAAACGTTAAGATTGGTGCGCAGAACGTTCACTTTAAGGACAACGGCGCATACACAGGCGAAATTTCCGCGGCTATGCTTAAGGAGTGCGGAGTAGAGTACGTTATTATCGGTCACAGCGAAAGAAGACAGTACTTCGGTGAGACAGATGCAACCGTTAACCTCAGAACTACTCAGGCACTTCAGAACGGACTCAAGGCTATCGTTTGCGTTGGCGAAACTCTTGAAGAGAGACGCGACGACATCACATTCGACCTTATCGCGATCCAGATCAAGCGTGCGTTCAAGGGTATTTCCGCTGAAGCTATGAAGAACGTTATCATCGCATACGAACCCGTTTGGGCTATCGGTACAGGCGAAACTGCTACAAACGAGCAGGCTGAAGAGGTTTGCGCATTCATCCGTGGTCTTATCGCTGAGCTTTATGACCTGGACGTTGCAAACGGCATCACTATTCAGTACGGCGGTTCTATGAACGCAGGCAATGCTAAGGACCTTCTTGCAATGGATAACATCGACGGCGGTCTTATCGGCGGTGCATCTCTCAAGGCTCCCGATTTCACCACTATCATTGATAGCGTTAAAGCTTAGATATTTTGGTTAAAAACGAAAATGAAAATATTTCGTTTTTGATATAAATCGAGTTTCATTAAGATAGTGCTATCACAACAAAATCAAGTTATACACTTTTTTAATGTAGAAAGACGAGGTTTTCCTCGTCTTTCTTCCATTTGTTCCAAATTTCATTTTCTTCGCGTGTTACTCGTACTGCTGTACAAAGTACAGCGACGACTTCGCACTCCGCGATTTTACCTCAAAATCTTGTCGCTTTAGTAAAGCTTGATATTTTGATTTTTTATGAGAGGAAACTTTTTACAAAAAGTTTCCTCTCAAACTCTCTTTCAAAAACTTTTATAATAGTTTTCGTGAGGGGTTAAAGGGGAGAGTACTTTTTGCAAAAGTACTCTCCCCTTGATACAATTTCATTATAATTTTGCCTTAAGCCTTTTCGTTATCTCTCGTTCGTTTCGTTTGCCGTCTTGTTAAGCTCGCGCCATACGTCGGTGTGGGCTTCGCAGTCAAGATAGTGCCCGAAAACTCTGGTGTTCCATTCGCTTTCCTCGGAGTCGGTATAGGCGTATTTCAGAACACTTGTGTACTTGTCCTTCATGGATACGGCAAAATCGTGCCAGCCGTCCTTCCAGCTTCCGTCCTTAAGAGATGCCGAGAATTTTTCTAAGCGTGCGAATATCTCCTCTTTGTCTTCCCCTTCGGCAAGGGTGATACCGTTACCCTTTACCATTACGGGTATAAATTCCAGTTCGTTGGTTTTGGTGTCGTATTTTACTGCAAGGGAGGTATTCCAGGGGATACCGTAGCCATCCCATATAAAGTGGAAATTGCCCTGTCCGTAGAAAAGATGCGAGCCCTTGTATTCTTCATAGGCACATATGCAATGACTGTGCTGACCCAGTACCACGTCGGCACCGCTTTCCGCAAGCGCACGGTAGGTCTTGAGAATTCTCGGTGACGGATAAGGGCAGTGCTCCTTGCCTCCATGATAGATTACGATAACCCTGTCGTGCTTAGCCTTTGCTTCTCTTACGTCGGAAAGTGTGTCGTAGCAGTCGAAGGGACGCGCACCCATTCTGTCCTCAAGTGCATATGTATATTCGTGCTCACAAACGGCGATAATGCAAACGCTCTCTCCGTCCTTCTCATAAACGTAGCTCTTGCGTGAGTCCTCGTAGTTTTCGCCGAAGCCCGTAAAATCAAGACCCGCATCGCGGAGCGCCCTTTCGGTGTCACGCCAGCCTTCCTTGCCAAAGTCGAAAATGTGATTGTTGCTGACTCCGCAAAGAGTAACTCCCATACCTTTCAAAACCTCTGCCGTCTCTTTTGGCGATTTAAGGTTAGGGCCGAACTTTTCTATTGCGTTCTCACTGTCGGTCAGCGCACACTCAAGATTTATAAAGTTTATATCGTTTCCTTTAAATATAGTCGGAACGTTTGTGAAAAGAGTCTCGACGTCCTTGTTTTTGAATAACTCTTTTATGTTGTCTGCCTTTGCACAAACGTCTCCTGCGAATAATGCTTTCATTTTTTTCACCCGTTTCTTTTACATAGATTCTTTAACGTCAATTATACATCAAAAAAACAAAAAAGTCCTTCGTTTTTTTGATTTACTGCACTATATTCCTTGATTTTTTTGATGCGCGTTATTTTTATCTATATATAGTGCCGTTTTACCTCGATTTATACAAGATGCATAATGATAAAAAAATTTTTGAAAAATCTGTCAAAAAGTGCTTGACAAAGGGAAAAAAAGGTGATAATATAGGTGCACTCCCTAAGAAAAGGGATAGAGCGAGTATAGTAAAAAAAGAATAAAAGTTTTGAAAAAGTTTTAAAAAAGGCTTGACAAAGCGTAAGTAATGTGCTATACTAGCAAAGCTGTCGCGAGGAGCGGGAGCGAGATGGACATTGAAAATTAAACAACGAGACATGTACGAAGTAAGGTAAAACAAGCTAAGTGAAAGGTCTCGGAAATTCCTAGAGAAAACAAACCAGAAACAA